>CAYXXM010000015.1:0-16385 GCA_964469085.1 uncultured Haloferacaceae archaeon | reverse complement strand
CACGGAGCGGAGGCCATACACGTTTTCAGTCTTGATGGAATCGATAGCTGTCGGCGACTTGACGGGGGGTCCCCGAATCCCGGATTCCAACAAACCGCCGTAACCGATACAACCTACCCACGGGATGTCCGTCCGCGGGACGGAGCAATTCCAGTACGGATTCGGAGCTGACCGGGGAGTAGTACTGACTGTAGTTATCTGATTGGATCGGTTCGCGGCTGAGAACCATTTCCTTCGTCGCCCCGCCAATCATCTCGATTATCGCCCGTTCATCGACGTCGAGCGCGTCTTCTGGAATCTGGACGAGCAGTTCATCGATATCGAGTTGGCCGAGCAGTTCTCAGAGCAGTCGCGGGTTGCCGTCATCCCATTCCTGGGCGAACTCCTCGTGGGTAGCGACATCCCGGATTTTACGGTCGGTTATCCATCACCATCCTCGGTGACTATGGCTTTCGGGAGTTCGACAGTAACCTTCGTTCCAGTTGGTTCATTGTCTTCTATCCAAATGGTCCCTCCATACCGGGTGGCCAAGGTATCGGCTATCGCCAGGCCGAGCCCTGTTCCTCCACTATCCGCGCCTTTGGTGTTCCATTCCAGCATCCGGTCTTGTTCGTCATCTGGGATTCCCGGTCCATTATCGGCGATACTGACATGAATCTCGCCATCTTCCAGACCCGCCGAAATGGCCACTGCTGGAAACTGCTTGTCGTTATGTTCGACAGCATTAGAGAGAAGATTGTTGAATAGTTCAGGGATAAGGTCGTCGGCCATAACGGGCATCTCATCGGGGATGGCCAGTTGAAAGTCCGCGTGGCCAAAATCCTCGCGGGCTTTGTCGACCTCGGCGGCCAACACATCCGAGAGATTCATCTGGTAGAAGTCGGCGGTGGGGGACCCAGAGAAATCATCCATCAGCGTATTGATAGCGTTGACAAATCGGTCAAGTTCCTCACCCCGACTGCGTATCTTGTTAAGATGCGGTTGTGCTGACTCGTCAACCTCATCTCTGAGTACTTCGGCATTACCTATCATGATATTTAGCCCGTTCAGGAGGTTGTGACGAAGGGTTCGATACAAGAACGCGAGTTTGGCGCGTTCCTCCTCGACATCCTGTTGGTGACGACGGCTCTGGACGTTATACCAGCCAAGAAAAAAACCGACCAACGCCCCAGCAGACAAATTGTTAACTGTTACAAACTGGGCATGCCCGAACGGACTGCCCCGAATGTTTTGATGAGCGATATTCCATCTCACCATCAGCGCTAACATTATCATGCCCAGAATCACCCATGCTGCGATTCGCAAAATATCGTCGCCATCATAGGAACTTCGCCAGAGGACAACCACACCTCCGATAAGTCCCATGTTGATAAGGAACGGGAGGAGGGCAAAGACGGTGGTCCCGAGAGTAGTTCCCATTTGCTGAATATGGCGTAGCTCAAAGGCCGCCATGAGAACGGCCACGCCAAGGATGAGTCCAAGCCCCACATATCGTCGAACTTGGTTTGTGAACAGTCCCGCTGACATCTCGGTATACAACTGCAAGAGAGAACGGGTGAAAAGTGTTCGGCCGCATTACAGTATGGGGCCGTCGTCTGCATCGGAGAGTTGAATGGCGGCGGTCACTCGGTCGTGGATCGCTACCAACAGCTCGGTGTCTATCTCGCGAAAGCCGACTGAGATGTCCTCCACCAGATATTCATGGTGGTTCGATACTCCCGGTCGGTCAGTTCCATATCCTACGGTCTGACCGGACGGCTCCTGTCTTTGAGTGACTGACACCATCCGATGGCCGAAGAATACGCCGGGCAGGATTGCTTCGTCGACCCGGTCTGTGCTGATGTCTACCTCCTCAGGACAGCAGTCGAGGCACCACGTTCGTCACGGGTGCCAGCCCCCAGGCAGGGTATCACGTCACAGATATCACTGCCTTTTCGCCATCCAGTTTCTCCCGATTAGACGAATCGCAGATGTATCCTGTATGACCTCTTTCAGTGCTGCCGCAGGGTCGGGATTGCTCATTGGTCATCTTCCAGAATCCGCTCGAAGTTGTCCTCCGTACCGTCGATGGTTCGCTCGACAGACTCCTGCTGACCTGTGAGCCGACCCAGGTAGCGAGCGACTGGGCAATCGGTTGGAGACGGTGGATGTCCATCCGAACTCAAACGCCAACGTCGTTCAGAAGTACCGAATAGTTCGAATAGGGAAGAAATCACGAATCCGGGCAGGTCAACAGGGTCGATTCACCGCTACTTTCAGGCCGCTCGGTCCGATAGGTCTCGACAAATGGACGACCACACCCGGGACCACACAGTCGGCCCGCCGACATCAGGTAATCCCGCCGGGTGGCAACAAGACCGGCGTATCTCGAACGGGTGGGAACACGGGAGTCTACGGCGGACGGTCATCCACGGCGTCCGGCTCTACAACGCTGGCGAGTTTCACGAATCACACGACTGCTTCGAGGCCGAGTGGTACAACTACGGCGGCGGGACCGAGGAGAGCGCGTTCCTGCACGGGATGGTCCAGGTCACCGCTGGGGCGTACAAACACCACGACTTCGGGAACGACGAGGGGATGCGCAGCCTCTTCGCGACGGCGCTGGAGTATCTCGACGGCGTTCCCGACGACTACTACGGCGTCAACGTCGACGACGTTCGAACGACGCTGTCCGCCGCGATGGCCCAGCCGTCCCTGTTGGACGGGTGGCAAATCGAACTCGATGGGGCCAAGCCAGAAGCCCGACCGGTCGATTACCAGTTCGCCGAGAGTTTCGACTGAGGCGACGAGTGGACTGGGGTTCATCGTGACAACCCTGCTCCGGCGGTCTATCCAGCATCCCTGAACCGGCACCCGCCTGGGTGACCCGTGAACCCTTCGCACGCGGGTCCGAGATATCCAGGCATGCACGACCGCGAACTCCTCTTCGCCCTCGCTACTGCGAATGGCCCGGTTGGCTACGAGGATGACCCGCAGCAGGTCGTCCGAGACGCGCTCGAACCCGATTGCTTCTTCCCCACCGATAGCGTTGCCGGTGTATATGCAGATTCACCAGTTGGGGGATGGGCAACCGGAGGTGGCCGTCGTCGCCGGCATCCACGGCGACGAGCCCTGTGGGGTCCGCGCCGTCGAGCGGCTACTGGCCGACGACCCCGACGTGCGGCGGCCCGTGAAGCTCATCGTCGCGAACGAGGTGGCCCTCGAACGGGGCGAGCGGTTCGTCGACGAGGACCTCAACCGCGCGTTCCCGGGGGATCCGGACGGCCAGACCCGCGAGTCACGACTCGCACACGAAATTGCCCGCGAGGTGCAGGGCTGTACGGTGCTGGCGCTCCACTCCACCAGCTCCTACCCGGACCCGTTGGCCGTCATCGACACCGTGGACGAAATCGCGCGCTCGCTCGCCCCGCGACTGCCCGTAGAAATCCTCATCGAGACAGACGAACACACCGAGGGGCGGCTCATCGAGCACGCCCACACCATCGAGGTTGAGTGTGGGCTCCAGGGCACCGAGCAGGCCGCCAAGAACGGCTACTGGCTACTGCGGGCGTTCCTGGCGGCGTCGAACGTGCTGTCGGCGCCGGCCGCCGACGAACGCCTCGCCGCCGCTGAGCGCAAGGAGGTGCAGGTGTTCCGGCTGGAGGGGCCGATTCCGAAGCCGCCGGGCCGGGAGTACGAGGTGGTGGTGCCGAACTTCGAGCAGGTCGACGCCGGTGAGCGGTTCGCTATCGCGGACGGCGAGGCGCTGACGGCCGAAGCGCCGTTCTATCCGGTGTTGCTCTCCGCCCACGGCTACGACGACATCTTCGGCTACGCCGCCGAGGCCGCCGGCACCCTGGAGTGAGACGCCTCGTCGACGGTTCGGTACGTTTATTTCCGCCTGCAGGCTTTGCACGTTCATGAGTGGACGCCCGCTCGACGTTCTCGAGGAGTCGCTCGCAGCGCCAGTGGTCGTTCACCTGAAAGACGGTGATTCGTTCTCCGGGACGCTCTCGGGCTACGACCAGCACATGAACGTCGTGCTCGAACCGGCAGAGGGCGGCGACGAGGGGCTGGACGCCGTCGAGGTGGACAACACAACGATTATCCGTGGCGACAACGTCGTTTCAATAACGCTATGACCGGGGCAGGAACGCCGTCCCAGGGGAAGAAGAACACCACGACGCACACGAAGTGCCGTCGCTGCGGGGAGAAATCCTACCACACGAAGAAAAAGGAGTGCTCCGCGTGCGGCTTCGGCAAGAGCGCAAAGCGTCGAGACTACAGCTGGCAGTCGAAGGCGGGCGACAACTGAGCCGTTCTGCGGGTCCCATTTTTCAGTTCGGGGTCAATTCCGTTTGTTGACGCTGTCCACGACGAGAGCTATCCCGCAGTAGCCCCGGCCGCGCACCCGCGAGGAGCGCCGGTGCGATGGCGGCCAGACATTCGAATATGCACGAATGTGGGGTACTCGCAGACTCAGGCGCGCTGAAGCACCACGATGGCGGGGGTTTTTGGGCCGGGAACTCCCAGTCTCACCTATGCATCAGGGGACGGCCGACGGCGACGAGATTCGAGAGAAATGCGGCGTCATCGGCGTCGCCCTCGACGGTCGCGGGGCGGCCCATCCCTGTTACTACGGGCTCTACGCCCTCCAGCACCGGGGCCAGGAGTCGGCCGGCATCGTCACCCACGACGGGTTCCAGCAGCACGACCACGTCGAGATGGGGCTCGTGGGCGAGGCGTTCGAGGAGTCCGACATCGACGCACTGCAGGGGTCGACCGGCGTCGGCCACGTCCGGTACCCCACTGCGGGGAGCGTCGACAAGGCCTGCGCCCAGCCGTTCACCGTCTCCTTCCGCTCGGGGTCGCTGGCGCTCTGCCACAACGGGAACCTGGTCAACGCCGACGAGATTCGCGACGAACTCGCCGCCGAGGGCCACGCGTTCACCTCCGACGGCGACACCGAGGTCATCGCCCACGACCTGGCGCGCAACCTGCTGGATGCCGACCTCGTGCGGGCGGTCAAGCGCACGATGGAGCGCGTCCACGGCTCCTACGCGCTCACGGTGATGCACGACGAAACCGTACTCGGCGTCCGGGACCCGCAGGGGAACCGCCCGCTCTGTATCGGCGAACTCGACGACGGCTACGTCCTCGCGAGCGAATCAGCCGCCATCGATACGCTGGGCGGTGAGCTCCACCGTGACGTGAAGCCAGGCGAACTCGTCCTGCTGGAACCCGACGGCTCGGGCTTCGACAGCCACCAGCTCGTCGAGCAGGACGCGACCGCCCACTGCTTCTTCGAGCACGTCTACTTCGCGCGCCCGGATTCTGTCATCGACGACTCACTGGTCTACGACACCCGGCGCGGGCTTGGCGCTCGACTCTGGGCGGAGTCGGGTATCGAGAGCGATGTCGTGATGCCGGTGCCGGACTCGGGGCGGGCGTTCGCCGCAGGCTACGCCGACGCCGCCGCCGATGCTCTCGGCGAGTCGGCGCCGGAGTTCGCCGAGGGACTGATGAAGAACCGCTACGTCGGCCGGACGTTCATCATGCCGAGTCAGGACCAGCGTGAACAGGCCGTTCGACTGAAGCTCAACCCTATCCGCTCGACGGTGGCGGGGAAATCTGTCACCCTCATCGACGACAGCATCGTGCGCGGGACCACCTCCACCCAGCTCGTCTCGCTTCTGAAAGACGCTGGCGCCGAGGCGGTTCACCTCCGCATCGGCGCACCGCCGATTCTCGCTCCCTGCTACATGGGCATCGACATGGCCTCGCGCGAGGAACTCATCGCGGCGGACGGTGACACCGAGACCGTGCGCGAGGCCGTCGGTGCCGACTCGTTATCGTACCTCTCGATCGAGGGCGTCGCCGACGTGCTGGGCGAGGGGCCAGCAGATCTCTGTCTGGGCTGTGTGACCGGGGAGTACCCGTACGACATCGAGAACGAGGAGACGGACCGGCCCGTCTCCCGGCCCGACGTGGCCAGCGTGGAAGGACAGGACTGAGTCCCGCGGGCGAGTGCGCACCGGGGTTGCCGCGACGCCGCAAGACGTTTCTGGGCGCCGGCGGAGTTTGCCCGCATGCAGACGTTCTCCATCGGTGATACCGGCGACGACGAGGAGGCTGAAAGCCTCGTCGACAGTACCAGGCACCGGCTTTCGGAACCGCTCGGGACGACTGACGTCGCACTCAATCGCTACCACCTCCCGCCGGCGACAGGGTTGCCGAGCGGCCTCCACGCGCATCTCGATCAGGAGGAGGTGTTCGTCGTCCTCGATGGAGAACTGACGTTCGAGACGCTATCCGGCGACGTTACCGTCGGCGTGGACGAGGCGATTCGGTTCGCGCCAGGCGAGTACCAGACTGGCCGGAACGAGTGCGACGCGCCGGCCGTCGTGTTCGCCATCGGCGCACCGAAGGAGAGCGACGTGGTTCGGGTCCCCCTGAACTGCCCGGACTGCGGAACGCGGGGCCTCGCCCCGGAGTGGCGCGATGGCGAGGTGGTACTCGATTGCCAGGACTGTGGTGGCGAACACCGGACGCATGGCTGTCCACACTGTGACCGCGAGGAGATGCAGGCAGCGGTCGGCGACGTCGAGGGGGAGGTTGTCGTCGTCTGTCCCGACTGTGGTGCCGAGCGCCCGGAGCCGCGATGGAAGGACGGGTCTGCAGACGGATCCAGTGGTTAGGCAAGTACGTACACCAGCAGATACACCACGACGCCGAGGGCGAACGAGATAGCCCAGAGCGGCGCCGCGACCCGTCCGACGCGGCGGTGGTTCGTCGACGGGATTTCCGCGACAGGGTGGCTCCACGCGAGCAGCAGCGTGTAGAACAGCAGCGGCACGGAGACCACGGCCAGTGTGATATGGACACCCAGGACGAGGATGTAGGCCGTCTCCAGGGCGCCAGTTCCGGGGAACGGCGTCGGCCCAAGTAGTGCGACCCTGTAGAGGTAGCCGCCGAGGAAGACGGCAAAGAGTCCAACCGCTGTCCCCATCAGCCGACGGTGCCGGGCGACGTTGCCGCGCCGAATGGCCCGAACGCCGGCGACGATGGCAACCAGTGCGAGGAGACTAACCGCGGCATTGAGATGCGGGATGGCGTCGAGGATGGCCGTCGGCGCACGGGGCAGGCGCTCGGCGGGGACGACACGCAGGGCTGCGCCGAACACCAGCGTGAGGGAGACGGCCGAGAGCGCCGCCGCCACAGGGAGGACGTTATCGCGGACTCGGCCACGGAGCGTCATGGCTACTCATCATGCCGGCGGCGCATAAACATCCGGTTGGCGTCCGTGCTCTTCGGCGGCGCATAAACATCCGGTTCGCGTCCATGCTCTTGGATATCAAGGGTATTTTCCATCGGTACTGTTTCCCGGCTGTGGAGCATACACGGATGCGAGAAGAGCGACCAGTTGGCCGGGTGGGACCACTCCGAGCTGCCCTCGACGGGGCTGATCGGTTGCCGCCCTGTCTATCCGAGTTACCCATGTCCAAAACACCCGACCCCCACGACGAATCGAGTTTCCTCACGTCACTCACAGACCTCATCGCCGATGCCTACCACAATGGCACCAGTCCCGAAGGAGCCTGGAAATGCACCATCGACGGCAACGGGGATTTCCACTGGGACGTGCAAATCACCCGTGTCCAGTACGACGGCGATGACGACTGAGGAGGAACCGCTTAAACACCCGAGATACCCAACCAAACCGTTACCCCCATCCTTTCCATAGAATTACGCTGTCCATGGAGATTCGGGCGTTCAACCACCGGCTGCTGTGGGGGCCGTTCTCGTGAGCGTCATCGTCGAGTTCTCGATCCGGGGGGAAGACTTCATTCTGGGCAGGGCGCTGCAGGAGACCAGCGGCCTCTCCGTGGAACTGGAGAAGATGATTCCGACCGGTGACGCGTCGATACCGTACTTCTGGGTCATCGGTCAGGAGAAGGTCGACTTCGAGAGAGTCCTGGAGCGCGAAATCGAACTGTCGGAGTTCGAGGTCATCGACGAGCTGGCCGACCGGTGGCTCTATCGAGCAACGTGGGATCCGTCGGTGGACACCTTCGTCCAGACGTTGGTGGAGTACGACGTCGTGCTCCAGCAGGCCGACGGCGACGCCGAATCGTGGCTGTTTCAGCTCCGGTTTCCCGATTCCCAGCAGCTGTCCGAGTTCCATACCGACTGTCGGGAGCAGGATATCGACCTCACCGTCGAGAGCCTCTACAACCCGATCGAGCCGGCGAGTGTCGAGATGCGCGACCTGACAGAGAGCCAGCGCTCACTCATCGAGCGAGTGCACGACGCGGGGTATTTCGAGGTGCCACGCGAGGTGACGCTGGTGGAGGTTGCCGAGGAGCTCGACATCTCGGACCAGGCGGTGAACGAGCGGCTCCGCCGCGGCCTGAGCACGCTCATCGAGGCGACGGTGAAACCAGACGGCGATCAGGGGTAGCGGCGGCCACTATCGCCCGACTGAGACGGGACCGAATGGAAGGGCTTTTACTCGGGCGAGCGGAACCTTTTGACGCAGTTAGCGAGCGTGGGTAGCCAAGCTAGGCCAACGGCGCAGCGTTGAGGGCGCTGTCCTGTAGAGGTCCGCCGGTTCAAATCCGGTCCCACGCAGTTTCTGAGCGAGCGTAGCGAGCGAAGAAACGAGTAGGAGCGGATTTTGAACCCAGAGGACAAGCGAAGCGATGTCCTCGCGGTTCAAATCCGGTCCCACGCACATTCCGTCAGACGTGAGTTCCCAAGCGGCGGCGTCGGCGTATTACGGCGACCACGTGGCTGTCCTAACAGGCGGTTTTCCCGACAGCTGAGCGGCTATCCATCAGGTGAACCTGGACAGTCGGAGTGCAGAGACGCCGGCTGCTGAATCCACGGGCCCACGGCTCCCGAATCGGTCGAAAGAAAACGGAGCTGCTGGGACTCGAACGAGAGTGCGGGTCGGCGGTCGACCCCGTCGCCTGCTCGGTGCGACTTGCCGTTCAGCCGAGCCGCCTGCTCGCTGCGGCTCGACTCTTAGCCGAACAGTTCGCCGAGGCCTTCGCCCTCGTCGCCCTCGTCCTCCTCCTCCTCTTCTTCCTCGGCGGCCGCTTCCTCCTCGGCCTCCTCGGTCTCTTCCGCTTCTTCGGCCTCCTCGGCCTCGGCGGCGCCACCGGCTGCTGCACCGCCCGCTGCGGGCGCTGCGGCGGCCGTCTCGATGGCCTCCTCGATGTCGACGTCCTCCAGCGCGGCGACGAGCGCCTTGACGCGGGACTGCTCGACGTCGACCTCGGCCGCTTCGAGCACGGCCGTGATGTTCTCCTCGTTGATCTCTTCGCCCGATTCGTTCAGCGTGAGTGCTGCGTAGACGTATTCCATTGGTCTGAGTTACCCGAACATCTCGCCGAGACCCTCGCCGGCGTCGTCGTCGGAGTCGTCCTCCGGCTCCTCGTCGGCGGTCTCCTCGGCATCCGATTCTTCGTCGTCCTGTTCCTCCTCCTCGGCAGCGGGCTCCGGAGTCGCCGCGGGCGCTTCCACGCCACGCAGTTCCTCGGGGAGCGCCTCCTCGTCCTCGACCTGGGCGGCGAGCGCACGAACCTGTGCGTCGGCCGTCGAGACCAGATCAGGTGCGAGTTCGTCGTTGACGATGGTCGCCGAGAGACCGACCGACTTGGCCTCGCCGGCCGCTTTCGCCAGCAGCGTCCCCGCGGTGCGCGCCGTCGGGTGGACGGCGTTGACCGAGAGGTTGCGGGCGGCTGCGGCGGCGGCCTCCACGTCGGCACGGTAGGCGTCGACGTCGATGGCCAGCTCGTCGGGTGTGAACACGACGCCGTCGGCGAAGACGGCGCGCAGGTCGAGCCCGACTTCCTTCGGCTCGATGCCCATCTCCGAGAGCACGTTCGCGAGGTCGCCCGAGACCTCCTCGCCAGCGTCGAGAACCTGTGAGTCCTCGGTGACCTTGATCGAACCCTCCATGATGCGGGCTGACGCGCCCACGGTCTGGAGTTCGCCAACGAACGGCCCGGGGTCGATTCCGGTGTCACCCTCGGGGATGACGACGTCGTTCGGTGCGACCTCGCCGGCGCCGATGGGCGCAGGGGTCTTCGAGGCTTCCAGCTGCTGGTAGAGCCCGAACGGGTTGTCGTTCGTGCCGACGAACGCGACCTCGCCACCGATCTCGGCGGTGAGGTCGTCGATGCCGTCTTCGACCGCCTCGATGGCGCGGGTCATGAGCGTGTTGCGGCTCATGCGGAGCTCCGCGTCGCCGTGCAGGTCACGGCGCATGCTCTGGAGCTGCCGGGAGGGGATGCCGGTGACGCCGACGACGCCGACGGCATCGTAGCGCTCGAGGAAGTCGACGAGCTCGTCGACCTCTGCCTGCTTCCACTCCGGCACCGTCTCGGTCTTCCGGACGGCGTCGCTCATGCGGGCACCTCCACTGACGGCCCCATCGTCGTTTTCACGTACATGGAGTCGATGTTGAGCGGCCCCTTCTCGAGGTCGGCCTCGAGCCGACGAACGATGACGTCAATGTTCGAGGCAACCTCCTCGGGGCTCATGTCCTGGGCACCGACGCGGGTGTGGAACGTCCGTCGCTCACGCGAGCGAATCTGCACGGTGTTTTTCATCCGTTCGACCGTCTCCACCACGTCGTCGTCGGGCTGCAGGGGAGTCGGCATCTTGCCTCGTGGACCGAGCACGGTCCCGAGGTAGCGGCCGATGTCTTGCATCATCGCGGCCTCCGCGATGAAGAAATCCGTATCGTCGGCGAGGTCCTTCGCCTCGTCGTCGTCGTCGCCGAGCTCCTCGAGTTCGTCGGGGCCGAGAACCTCGTCGGCAACGTCCTCCGCGCGGACGGCGGTCTCGCCGGTCGCGAAGACGACGATACGCGTCTCCTGTCCGGTGCCGGACGGGAGAACAACGCTTTCGTCGACCCGGTTGGACGGGTCGTTCAGGTCGATGTCGCGCAGGTTGATTGCGAGGTCGAGCGTCTCGGTGAAGTTCCGAGACGGCGCGTCCTCGAGTGCGCGGGATACTGCTTGCTCTATTGAATCTGCCATCTTTCACCTCCGTAGTACGCGTACGTCGCTCCTACGGGTGAGTGAAACAGGCTACGCCTGTCTCGTCGAATACGACGGGGATGCGAGCCTTAAACCCGTCGAACTCGAAAACGGGGGAAATCAGCCCACAGCGGCCGTCTCATCGGCGGCGGAGTATCGTCGCCTCGGCCCCCGCCCACTCGCTCGTCGCTGGTCGACCAGTGGACGGCTGGCGGCACCGACAGCAACACCTTTACCGGGAACTGTGTAACGTCCGCGTGATGGAGGAGCGGACGCGGACCTACCTACGGGGCCGGTTCGGCGACTACTACAGCAGTGCCGACCTCGCCCTCCCGCCCGAACCGGGCCGCCGGGAGTGGGGCCACATCCCCTACACGGCCGGCGAGGGGACGACGATGGTGCGACACCGGTCGCTGCTCGATATGGGCGGCGACCCCCAGTCTGTCCGTGAGTTCCTCACCCGCGATGCGCCGCGACACGTCTACTTCTCCGCCGCGCGCTACGACGACCCGGGGCGCAACGAGATGGCGGAGAAGAGCTGGCGCGGCGCGGACCTCGTTTTCGACCTCGACGCCGACCACCTCCCGGGCGTCGACCCGGAGGCGGTCTCCTACGCCGAGATGCTCGAGGCGTGTAAAGACGCGCTCGGCCGCCTGCTCGACCTGCTCACCACGGATTTCGGCTTCTCCGACGACCAACTCCGTATCGTCTTCTCGGGCGGCCGGGGCTATCACGTCCACGTCCGCGACGAGGGGCTGCTCGGACTCGACAGCGCTGCCCGCCGAGAGATTGTCGACTACCTCCGCGCCGTGGACCTCGACCGAGATGGGCTCGTGCGAACGGTCCAGCACGGGAACGCGACGCGGCGCGTGCTCAAGACCGACGGTGGCTGGGGCAAACGCGTACACGAGCGCCTGGTCGCGTTCGTCGAGGAGCTGCAGGGGATGGACGAGGAGGCAGGGATGGCGGAACTGACCGAACTCGACGGCATCGGCGAGAGGCGGGCGACCACCATCCTCGGGGCCGTCGACCGCAACCCGGATGCCATCCGGGAGGGGAACGTGGAGGCGGGAGGCCCCGGCCTGCGGCGCCTGGTCGAGGCGCTTACCGCCGAGGTGACCGCGACCCAGACCGCCCCCATCGACGAGCCAGTGACGACCGACGTCCGGCGACTGATTCGCCTCCCCGGAACGCTTCACGGCGGCACGGGGCTGGTGGTGAAACCCATCCCCCGCGACGAACTCGCCGACTTTGACCCGCTGGCGGACGCCATCGCCGACCGGTTCCGGGGCCAGACGGTGCGGGTCGACGTGACCGACCCCGGCCCGCTCGACATCGGCGCCGAAACGACTATACAGGCTGGTCCGCAATCGATGGAAGAACACATCGGCGTGTTCCTCATGGCGAGAGGTCGCGCCGAGAAGGCAGCGGAGTGAACACAGACCCGGCCGTGCAGGTGGAACGGGTTGCTCCGCCGCCCGGGAATCGCGTTCGCGCGCCAGACCAGACCCACCGAAACAATGGATATCGACGAACTCCGCACCGTCCAAACGAAAGAACGCCAGAAGGATAGCCTGCAGCATCTACGTGACTCCTTCTACGAGGACGTCGCGGCGTACGTCGCGGACCTGAAACAGCGCCGGCAGGCCGCCGCCGACGCCTCCTCGGACCCGTTTGCCGACCCCGACGTCTCGCGGCTGACCGACGAGATCGAGGCCGCCGAGGACGTCGTGGAGGCCGTGTACGAACGCCGGGTCGGGAAAGTCGTGAAACTCGCGTCGTTCGCCGCCGCGGAGATGCCCGTCGACGAGGAGGGGCTGACGGTTCAGGAGCGGGACCTGTTCGAGGACCTCGTCGGCCGCATCAACGAGAACACGGACCGCGTTCTCGACATCCTCGCCGGTGAGGGTGACACCGGCCCGGGCCCGAGCGGCGCCAATCTCGTCCACGCGGCACCCGGCTCGGAGCCCGCCCCGGAAGAGACGCAGACCCCCGAGCAACTCGCCGACAACCAGAACGGCGAGCCGAGCGAGTCGTCGTCGACAGCGGACGCCGAGGCGTCCCCATCACGGTCAGAGCCGGCAGTCGGCACCGGCGCGGACGAGCAGCCCACCGAGTCCGCCGATGACGATGCGCCACCAGCGCCGCCACAAGCGCCGGAGGGAGAGCAGATCACCGACGGGGAGGATGTGCGCGACGATGCGCCCGTGGCCGACGATGCGCGCGCCGCCGAGGCCGACGAGGAATCGGATTCAGTGGGTCGACCGGACGGCGGCACCACGGCGGGGCGGTCCGGAGACCCACGGACGACCGTCCGCATCACTGCCGACGTGGGGAGCCTGCTGGGTATGGATGACCGGGAGTACGACCTGCGTAGCGAGGACGTGGTCTCACTCCCCGACGAGAACGCCGACGCGCTCGTGCAGCGCGAGGCCGCTACGGAGCTGTAACCCCGCGACTGGGTCTGCCGTGGTTCCGATACCCGAAGCGGTTAACCCCTGCCACCCGGAGCTGGTAGTATGCTCGAACCCGGCGACGACGCCCCAGCGTTCACGCTCCCGAACCAGGACGGCGACCCCGTCTCGCTCTCGGCTATCGAGAGCGAGTACACGGTGGTCTACTTCTACCCGCGCGCGGACACGCCGGGCTGTACGACCCAGGCCTGCTCGTTCCGCGACGACTGGGAGGCCTACGAGGACGCCGACGTCGCGGTGGTCGGCATCAGCGACGACCCGGTCCCCGAGCTCACGGACTTTCAGGAGAAGTACGACCTGCCGTTCGACCTGCTCTCCGACGTGGACGGCGAGGTGTCTGCTGCGTACGACTCCTACGGCGAGAAGAACGTCTACGGCAACGTGGTGATGGGCGTGTTCCGCAACACGTTCGTCGTCGACGACACGGGAGAAATCGTCGCAGTCTACGAGGGTGTCGACCCCGAGAACCACGCCGACGCGATTCTGTCGGACCTCGGGCTGGCCTGACCGTCACCCGCGGTGGGTCCGAAGCTCCTCCACCACCGCCCGCCGGTTGATGACCAGTAAGCCAGCGACGATGCAGACGAATCCCAGCACAGCCAGCGGCGCGAGCCGTTCGCCCAGCAGCGTCCAGCCGGTCAGCGCCGCGACCAGCGGGATGGCGTAGTTGACGAGGTTGACGGCGAACGGCCCTCGGAGCTTGAGCAGGACGAAGTAGGCCCCGTAGCCCAGTGAACTGCCCCCGACGCCGAGATACGCGATGGCGGCGAGCGTCTCGGGTCGAAGGGGCACGGTGGGTGGCTCGCCCAGCACCGGGCTGACGACGTGAAAGAGCAGGGCGCCTGCAGCCATCCCCCAGCCGGTGATGGAGAGGCTCCCCATTTCGGCGTCGAACCGCCGGACGAGGACGCTCCCGAGGAGACGGCAAGCACCGCGCCGAAGATGAGCAGCGCGCCGAGGGCGTTTTCGTTCATCGCCGCCGCCGTCGCACTCGGGTCCGGGCGAGCGACCAGCGCGACGCCGAGCAGTCCCAGCAGGATTCCCAGCATATCCCGGCCGTCCAGCCGCGCCCCCGCCAGCAGGACCGCCGCGAACGCCGCCGTCATTACGGGATTGAGGCTGTAGACGACAGCGGCGATGGAGCCGGTCGTGAATCGCTGGCCGACGAAGAGCAGGAACCCCGTTGCTGAACACCAGCAGCAGCGCCGCCGTGGTGACGGCCAGCCAGTCCGAGCGGACCTGTGGGCGCTCCAGCCGGCCCAGCAGCGTCAGCGCGCCGAGCGTGACGATGGCGCCCACGTCGAAGCGATAGCTCGCGAACAGCAGCGGCGGCAGGTGAATGAGCCCGACCTCGATGGCGGTGAAGCCAGCCCCCCAGACCACCGAGAGCATCGCGAACAGGCCGGCGTCCTGCTACCGAGACACGGTTGCGGTAGCGCTGCCGGCGGCTTGAGCGTGTCCATCGATGCACCGAATGCCGGTACCGTCGGAGCCGAGAGCCAGTAGTTCAGGAGAGGGTTCGAAGGCACTGAAACCCCTGCCGACTCAGTAGCCGCGGGTGATGAGGTAGTCCGCGAGGTCGGCAAGGAGCTGTCGCGCCTCGTTCTCCGGCAACACTTCGAGATGCTCCTTCGAGCGCGCGGTCAACTCCTCGGCCTTCGAGCGGGCGTACTCGATGCTGCCCGCCCCCTGCAGCACCTCGACGGCGTCGGCGACCGCCTGTTCGGTCAGCTCCTCGGTCGTCTCGGCGTCGACGAGGCCGTCCACGTCGACGCCCTGCTGGCGGGCGTGGAGCGTGATGAGCGTCTCCTTCTCCCCCAGCAGGTCCGACCCGCGCTGCTTGCCGAGTTCCTCGCTGGGCACCGTCAGGTCCAGCACGTCGTCCTGGATCTGGAACGCCCGGCCGGAGTCGATGCCGTAGCGGTAGAGCGCATCGACAATCTCGTCGGCGGCACCCAGTAGCGTCGCCGGAATCGCGGCGGAGGCGCCGTAGAGGACCGCCGTCTTGAGTTCGACCATCTCCAGATACTCCGCGGGCAGCACCTCGGTCCGGTTCTCGAACGCCACGTCGAGTGCCTGCCCTTCACAGATTTTCGTGCAGGTGCGAGCCAGCCGGTTCGTCGCGGCGAGCCCGTAGGCGGGCTTGCTGCCCGTATCCGTCATGAACTCGAACGCCTTGGCGTAGAGCGTGTCGCCGGCGAGGATGGCCGTCTCCTCGTCGTACTGCTCGTGAACCGCGGGGACGCCACGGCGGAGTTCGTCCTCGTCCATGATGTCGTCGTGGATGAGGGTGAACGACTGGATGACCTCCAGCCCGACTGCCGCCCGGAGGATGTCGACCTCCCCGTCATAGAGGGTTGGGAACTCCCGGTAATCGGTCGACCCCGGCGGCACGTCCGCGAGCGCCTCGCCGACGAGGAGTGCAGCGGTAGGCCGGAGCCGCTTGCCGCCGGCGTCGAGGAGATAGCGCGACGCCTCGTAGAGGCGGTCGGGCTCCGTGATGGGCAGCTCCTCGGTGATGGCGTCGTTGACTCGCTCGCGGCGCTCGGTCACCGCGGCGAGCAGCCGTTCCACCGTCGCGTCCTCGTTCATCGTCACTCCGTGATCTGGACGATCTCGCCGTTCCGGGAGAGGTGGAGGTCCTCGCCGAGCGTGTACCCCTCGGACTCACAGAGGTCGACGTAGCTCGCGAAGTTCTTGAGGTTCTGGTGAGCGGGGACGACGTTCTCGGGCTGGAGCGCGTCCAGCATCTGGTAGTGGCCCTCCTGGTTCATGTGGCCCGAGACGTGGATGTCGTCGTAGATGTGCGCGCCCTGCATCCGGAGCAGCTGCTCGGACTGGTAGCGCTGGCCCTCGTTGGTCGGCTCCGGGATGACCCGGG
>CAYXXM010000014.1:0-16505 GCA_964469085.1 uncultured Haloferacaceae archaeon | reverse complement strand
CAGATGTCCTCCCGGAGCCAGGCGTCGAGTGGCTTGTCGTCGGCGTAGCCCCGCAGGAGCGTCATGGCGGCGTGGGTGTGGGCGTTGACCAGCCCCGGGATGACGAGGCCGCCGTCGGCGTCGAGAGTTTCGTCGGTGACGTCGGCCGCTGCGGCGTCGGTGACGTCGGCCGCTGCGGGCTCGACGTCGTTCGCCGAGCGGTCGGGATTGACGGCCCGGATGGTGCCGGACGCCTGGTCGACGAGAACACCCGCGTCGACGATATCGTGGTCGGGCCGGAGCACCTGCCCGTTCTCGATGAGCAGCGTCGTCATGCCGGGTACTGTGGGTGACCAGCCCCTGAAGCCGTCGGTTCTGGGTTGCGGGGGATGGCTCTCCCGTAGGCACGCTCGGGGCCACTGACCGGTCGGCTGTTCACACCGGCGCGGTGCCGAGAATGACGACCAGGCCGAACAGCATCGCGCCGAGCAGCACGCTCACCACGGCGTGGATGAGGGTGATGGCGGCAACCGTCCGGGGGCGGACGTCGTGTAGCTGGTCGACGATGCCGGCGTCGAGGAGCAGCGCCGCCGCGAGCGCGAGCCCGGAGTGGAGGTCGAACGTCGCCGCGAGGAAGGCGATGGCGGCGAGTGGCGGGCCAACGACGAGATAGCGACGCCACGGGACGTCGCCGAGGACGTTCCGTGCGGCGAGAAAGGCGGTCAGTGAGAGGAACGCCGTGAACAGGAGGTACGTGCCCAGCACCGCGAGCGTGGCCGCCTGGAGCGGGACCGACTGGGTGAGGAGTGGTGGGCTCGACTGACTGACCATCCGGGGCTCAGTCGAGCAGTCCGAGGTCGGCGAGTCGGTCGGTGATGACGTCGACGGCCTCGCCGGCGTCGGCCGGTGTTTTGCCGCCGGTGATAACGAGTTTGCCGGAGCCGAACAGCAGCGCGACCACGTCCGGCTCCGCAAGCCGGTAGACCAGACCGGGGAACTGCTCGGGTTCGTACTCGATGTTCTCCAGACCCAGCCCGATGGCGATGGCGTTGAGGTTGAGGCTCTCGCCGAGGTCGGCGCTGGTGACGATGTTCTGGACAGTGATCTCGGGGTCCTCGGACACCGGGATGTCGAGGGTCCGCAGTTCGTCGAAGACGATGTGCAGACTCTCGTGGACGGCGTCGGTCGACTTCGCACCGGTACAGACGATTTTGCCGGAGCGGAAGATGAGCGCAGCAGATTTGGGATCCTGCGTGCGGTACACCAGGCCGGGGAACTGCTCGGGGTCGTAGTCGGCCCCCTCGAGGTCCATGGCGACGCTCTGCAGGTCGAGCTCCTGGCCGATGCCCGTCGAGGCCACGACGTTCTCGATGTTGATTGTCTCTTTCGGGTCGGTCATTGCCGTAAATCTCGGCGGAGAGGTTTAAATAGGTTGGTGGGTTCGCCCCCGGAGCGGCAGGCTCTTTTCGTCCGCCGCCACACCGACGGACGTGTACTGTCTGGAGCTGGCCGGCGAAGACGACCCGTTCGCCGTCCGGGAAGCCGAAGCCGCCGCGACCAGCGTCGAGCACCTCGCCACGGGACTCGCGCTCGCGGGCCACGTCGACCACAACCGGCTCCGGGGGTTGGCCTACACCCATGCCGCCGACGAAATCCTGGCCCGCACCGAGGCAAGCGTCGATGCCGCGGAACTGGCGCTCCAGGCTGCGCCGTTCGCCCGGGAGGGAACCGTCGCCGTTCGCGCCCGCGACGTCCAGGGGCTCACCGGCATCGACACCCGCGAGGTCGAGCGCCGGCTGGGCGCGGTGCTCGTCGAGCACGGCTACGCGGTGGACCTCGACGAGCCGGACCACGAACTCCGGGCGCTGTTCTCCGCCGCGGACGGACTCGAGGACCCGGACGGAAGTAGCGAGAACGGAGCGGAGCGGGAGCAGCTCCCGCCCAGCGAAGGGGTCTGCGTCCTCGGCTGGCTCGACACCGAATCGGTCCGGGAGTTCGGCGAGCGCCGGCCCACCGACCGGCCGTTCTTCCAGCCCGGGAGCATGGCGCCACTGGACGCCAGGGCGCTGGCCAACATCGCCGGCGCGGCACCGGGGCGGACGATTCTCGACCCGATGTGTGGCACCGGCGGCACGCTCATCGAGGCGGGGCTGGTCGGCGCCGCCGTCGTCGGGACCGACGCACAGTGGAAGATGGTCCGGGGGACGAAGGGCAACCTCGACGCGCTGGTCGGCAAGGACCACGAGACGGCCGTTGGGCGGGCTGACGCGACCGCACTCCCGCTTCGGGACGGCGTCGTCGACGGCGTCGTCTTCGACGCGCCCTACGGCCGGCAGTCGAAGATCGCCGCCCACGAGCTGGCGGAGCTGGTCGGCGGCGCAGTAGCGGAGGCCCATCGGGTGACCGTTGACGACGCGACGTGCGTGCTGATGGCCGACCGCTGGTGGGACGATGCAGCAATCGCGGCCGGATGGCGAGTTAGCGACCGCTTCGAGCGCCGGGTCCACGCATCGCTCACCCGGCACGTCCACGCGCTGGAGAAACCGCGGTAGGTTACCGAATGTAGGTGGCTTCGCGCAGTAGGTTGCCGATTGGAGGCGGCCTCGAGCGTTAGGTTACCAATTTAGGGCTTCGCGGCGTAGATTACCGTGTGTAGGCGGCTTCGACCGCCTCGACGACGGGTTCGACGGGTTGCCGGGGGTCGAGCGCGATGAACATCCCTTCGTCGCCGAAGTAGATGCGGACAAGGGTGAACGTGTCGAACGCCGTCGACAGATACCGAACCCGGTCGCTGATGGGGAACAGCTCCTCGGTGAACAGCTCTATCTCCGTGAAGTCGATGTTGACGTAGGAGTGGATCTCCGCGAAATGCTCGTTCATCGTCTGCTGGTCCGGATAGAACGACATCGTCACCTCGTCGACGTAGAGTGCGTTGAACGCCTCGCGGTCGTACTCGACGATGGACCTGACAGAATCGCCGGCGGCTTCGTGGACTGCCGCTTCCACTTCGTCCGCCTCGAACGAGACGATTTCTGGAGTGTTGGAGATTGACATGCGTGGAGGGAATGCGTGGAACTAACGCAAATTTGACTCCCACGGTCCTAATAAAGTTCCTGTTCAGGCCGGTGGTCACGTGGTCTCGGCGGCGACGACCGTCTCGCCGGCGCGCACGGTTTCGCCCTCCGTCACGAGGAGATCCGCCTGACGCACCGACTCGGGGAGCAGGATGTCAGCACGACTGCCGAAACTCACGTGGCCGATGCGCTCGCCGCGGGCCAGTTCGTCGCCCACCTCGACGTACGGGTGGATGCGCCGGGCGAACCACCCAGCGATGAGCGACACCTCGTGGTCCTCGAAGGCGATGTCGACCCGCTCGTTCCGGTCGGACTCCTTGGAGAACGCCGGCTTGTTCGCGCCCGGGCGATGGTCGACCGCCTCGACGGTGCCGCCTATCGGCGCCCGGTTGACGTGGACGTCGGTGACGTTCATGAAGACGCCGACGCGGATGCGGCCCGACTCCTCCCGGATCAGCGAGACGGTGCCGTCCGCGGGGGCGACGATGCCCGACTCCGGCGGCGCGCGCTCGGGGTCGCGGTGGAACACCAGCGCGCCGACGCCGAGCGCCACGAGCAAGAGGCCGATGGGGGTGAACAACGGCAGCAACAGGAACCCCACGGCCAGGGGCGGGAGGCCATACCGAAGCGCGCCGGGCGCCAGCGCAGGGCCGACCATCAGGCCTCGACCTCACCACGGAGTTCCCGCCGGCCGGCCGCCCACGACGTGAGCAGGTGGGTCAGGTGGATCGTGTCGTCGGTGCTCGTCGTCAGGTCAAGGTCCGCGTCGCCCGCAAGTCTGTGCAGGCGGGCGAGTCGCTCGCCGCCGTACTCGTTGCGGGCGACCCGGAGGAGTTCGCGCAGCAGTTCCGCGCCGTCGTATCCCTCTGCCAGCAGGTCGTCAACGTCAGCGCGGGCCGTCGAGAACTCCCCCTCCTGGGCGGCACGCAGCACGGCCGCGAGTTCGTCGTCGTGGCCGATCTCCTCCAGTTCCTCGTAGGCGGCCTGCATCGTCACCGTCTCGTGCTGTGCGGCAGTGGTCTGGGCACTCAACACGGCGGTCCGCAGGTCGCCATCGGCGTAGCCCGCAAGGAACTCCAGGCCGTCCTCGTCGTACTCGACGGATTGGGCGTCGAGAATCTCGGCCAGCACCGACTCGATCTCCTCGTGCGTCGGCGCCCGCACCGGAATCGGGAAGCATCGCGAGCGGATGGGGGCGATGAGTTTGGCGGGCTGTCGCGTCGCGATGACGAACTGCGTCGTTCGGTGGTGCTGCTCCATCACCCGTCGAAGCGCCTGCTGGAAGTCCTCGCGGATGGCCTCGGCGTTGTCCAGCAGGATGGTCTTGTACTCGCCGGTCATCGGCGCGTAGCTGGCGGACTCCTTGAGCACGTGGTTGATCATGTCGCGTTTGGCCATCAGGCTGCGGCCCTGGAGGAACGACGCGAACCGCGGGTCCTCGCGAATCTCCTTCTTCGTCCGGTCGAAGAAGTCCGCGACGTTGAGTTCCACGAGGTCGTTCTCGGGGTCGACGTGAGTCTCGCGAGCGAGCGCCCGCACCGCAGCGGTCTTGCCCGCCCCCGGCGGCCCCTGGACGACCAGGTTCATCGGCTCCGCGACGGCCCGGCGAAGCCGCTCGCGAACCGACGCCTGCGGGAGGTCCGCGATGGCGGGGGCGTGGCGCTCGGTCCAGAGCGGTGGCTCCATTACGCCATTCTACCGCGGCGACCGGTAAGAGCTCCTCGGTCCGCAGGGGTGCGCCCGCTCGGCCATACCGGTGGCCCGCTCACCCGGCACAACCGATTCCAAAAATGTCCGCGTCGGCGGGTCGTCAGGCGAGCGGTGACGCCAGCGCCCCGGACTCGCTGTCCGTGCCTTCGTCGTCCGCATTGCCCGACGGCTGCACGTCGACCGAAAGTTCGCCCTCGGCTTCACCGGCCGAGGCTTCGAGTTCGAGTTCCTCGGCGTTCTCCGGGACCGTCACGACGAGCGTCCCGTCCTGCCCCGTCTCGCCGGCGGCCTCGCCGTTGACGCTGACCGCGGCGCCGGCGACGGCGCTGCCGTTCTGCGTGACCGACACGGTCACGTTCTCGCCGGCAGTCACGTTGCCGTCGACGGAGACGTTGAGCGACGCTTGCTCGCCCTCATCGCCGTCCTTCGCCTCGTCCTCGTCGACGTCCTCGATGTCCACCTCGTCGCCGGTGCCGGATTCGCTGGCGACGGGCTTGATGTTGTAGCTCCCCGACTGGCCGCGCTTGACCACCGTGATGTCGAAGACGAACGCGAGTTCCTCGCCGTCACCCACGGTGAACTCCGTGTTGAGCTGGAGCTTGTTGCTCGGGAGTTTCACGTCGGTCGAGGAGCCATCTTTCAGGGTGCCGTTGACGCTGGTCACGTAGAGGAACGTCTTGTCGTACGTGCCGTTCTCGACGGTGAGCGTGTCGAGTTTCGTGGCGTTGGCCCCCTGGAGTTCGGTCAGGTCGACCGTGGTGTTGTTCACCGCCGTCTCGATCCACGCGCTCTCGTTCTCACCGTCGTCGGCGCGGTGGACGCCGACTTTCGCGATGGTCACGTTCAGGTGCTGGAAGTCGTCGATCGCGTTCTGTTCGTCGCTGACGTAGAAATCGAGGCTGGCGTTGCCCTGGCCCGCACCCTCGGAATCAGTCTGGGTGCCGTCAGCGTCGCCGCGCTGTCCCGCCTTCGCGCCGGGTTTCTCGCGGAACTGTTTGTCCGGGCCGGACTCGCTTGCCACCGGCTTGAGGATGTACCCCTGGTTGCCGCGCTCGAATACCGTCAGGTCGAAGACGAAGTCGACTTCCTCGCCGTCGCCGACGGTGAACTCCGTGTTGAGGTGGAGCTTGTTGCTCGGGAGCTTGACGTCGGCCGACGAGCCGTCGGTCAGCGTGCCCTCAACGTCGGAGGAGACGTGGATGAACACCTTGTTGTAGCTACCGTTCGGCGCCTGAATCGCGCCGAGCTGGGAGGCGTTCTCCCCCTGTAACTCGGTCAGGTCCACGGTGACGTTGTCGACGTCTTCCTCGACCCAGCCGGACTCGTTGGCGTCCGTCTCAGGGTCGTCGACACGGTGGACCGCGATTGACGTCACCGTGACGTTCAGGTGTTCGAAGTCGTCCATCGCGTTCTGTTCGTCGCTGATGTACATGGTGACCGTCCCCGCACCGCCGTCGTCGCCTGGAGAGACTGATGAGCCACAGCCCGCAACTACGAGCATCATGGCTACGAGGACCGTCGCAACTGTGGTACGTTGCATTGCTTTATAGAAATCACCGTCTGCCCTCATAACCTTCACGGCTACTGTTCCGTGAAGAAACATGTTGGCCCGCAATATCGTTGCTGAACGACAGGAGATTTGCCCCACGGCCAATTCGAGGTTCGCTGAGTGACCGGAGACGAATCTACAGATATCCCCCGCCTTCAGGAGAGAAGACAACTCAGTAACCGCCATATTCCTGATTTTTAACCACAGTACCGTCAGGAGCGACGACTGAAACCTTCCCGTAGCCATCCGAAAGAACGAGCGAATCGAATTCGGCGTCGCGGACGTAGGTTGGCGGATTCGACTTTAACGCCCCGTCCCCACTCCCCTGGCTGACAACCAGTACGTCGGTACCGGCCTCGAGCTGCAACGCTCCAAAGGTGTACGATTCACCGCTATCGTACTCCAACCGATACTCTTCCAATGGGAGCGTTCGATCACTCTCGTTCGTTATCGCGACTCGTTCTCGGGTGCGAGTCGACGTTCCATCGGTTTTGGGATGGATGGTTAGTTCCACGTCGGACTTGTGGATAGTCGGTGTCGAGGTCCGGGGGGTCGATGAGGGCGAATCGGTCCCGGTCTCGTCCACTCGCGAAGACGAGCTGGTACAGCCGGCAAGGCTCGCGACAGTGCCAAGAGACACCATCACGATTCGCCGACGAGTCGGTGTGGGTTGTCTCGACATCTTGAGCAAATCTACGTGGCTATTGCCTTTTAACGTGAGGTTGGCTAAAGTGAAATTAGCAGTGTTCTCGCTTCTGGACGGGCGAGTCGGATATGGAATTCACGAGTTCCAAGGTTGGCATGAATGCGATTCCGTAACCAATCACTGTGGAATGGGTAACTACCACGGACACCGCTCGCCACCCAAGTCGACAGCCGTTTATTCCCGCCGGGAGGACGTTCGGCCATGACGCTCCGGGTCACGTTCCTCGGCACGAGCGGCGCCGTGCCGACCACCAGACGCGCCCCCAGCGCCATCATGGTGAACCGCGAGGGCGAGCGGTTCCTGCTGGACTGCGGCGAGGGCACCCAGCGCCAGATGATGCGCTTCGCCAGCGGCTTCGACGTCGACCACGTGCTCCTGACCCACCTCCACGGCGACCACGTGCTCGGCATCCCCGGCCTCGTCCAGACCTGGGGGTTCCAGGACCGCGAGGACCCGCTCGCGATTCACGCGCCACCCGGCACCCGGCGGAACATCGAGGACCTCATCGGCGCAATGGGCCACGACGCCGGGTTCCCAATCCGGGTCCACGAGGTGACGCCGGGCACCGTCGCCATCGACGCCGACGCGTACGAGATCCGCACGTTCGAGACCGAACACCGCACCACCTCGATGGGGTATGCGCTCGTCGAGGACGACCGCCCGGGCCGGTTCATGCGCGAGAAAGCGGAGGAGGAACTCGGGATTCCGCCCGGTCCCGCGTACGGGAAGCTCCACGAGGGCGAGTCCGTCGAACTCGACGACGGCCGCGTCATCGACCCCGACCGCGTCGTCGGGCCACCCCGACCCGGCCGCTCGCTGGTCTACACCGGTGACACCCGGCCCGTCGACGCCACCGTCGCGGTGGCCGACGAACCGGACCTGCTGATCCACGACGCCACATTCGACGACAGCGAAGCCGGGCGGGCCCGGTCGACCGGCCATGCGACCGCCCGGGAGGCCGGCGAAATCGCCGCCCGCGCGGACGCAAAGCGGCTCGCGATGACCCATATCTCCTCCCGGTACGCGGGCAGTCCGGCCAGCCACGAGCGGGAGGCCGAGGCAGCGTTCGACGGCGAGAGCTTCGTCGCCGAGGACGGCCAAACTGTGGACATCCCGTTCCCGGGGACGGAGTGACCGCACCGTGACGCAGGTCGAGAAGCGACGCGCCGGGAGCACGGACCGGCGTCGGATATTTACCCGGCGACCGCCTGGTTCGATGTGTGAACGCCCCGAGCCCCATCGACGGGCCGGTGTTCGGCGTCGACGTCCAGAGCGGCGACGTCCGTGGCGACGCGCCAACCTACGCCCTCGTTCGAATCACTCCCGACGAGGAGCGCCTGGAGCGTGACGCCGTCTCGCGCCGGAAGCTCCGGCGGCTCATCGAGGACGAGGCGCCGAGCCGCGTCGCCGTGGACAACATGTACGAGCTGGCGTCGGACAAGAACGCCCTCGTGGGATTCCTCCGGAGCCTGCCCGCCGGCACGGATCTCGTCCAGGTGACCGGCGCCAACCGCCCCGAACCGCTCTCCAGAGTCGCCTCGCGCTACGGCGTTCCCTATGGGAAGCAGCCGATGGAGGAGGCCGAAGCCGCGGCCCGTCTCGCCCTCGGCAACGTCGGCCAGCGGGTGACCGCCTTCAGCGACACGACGACGGTGAAGGTCGCCCGCGGCCGCTCGACCGGGAGCGGCGGCTGGAGTCAGGACCGCTACACCCGCCGCATCCACGGCAACGTCCGGAAGGCCGCCCGCGAGGTGGAGTCGGAACTCGAGGACGCCGGCCTGGCCCACGAGAAGGACGCGACCGAGAAGTACGGCGGCCTCTCTAACGCCGTCTTCACCGTCGAGGCTCGCCCCGCAGACATCCCCGTCTCGGCGTACCGCAACGGCGACGTGCGCATCGAAATCGAGCGCGAGCGCCGTGACGGCATCGAGTTCGAACCCCTGGTGAAGCGCCGCGACCACGTTGTCGTCGGCATCGACCCCGGCACGACCACCGCGGCGGCCGTGGTCGGCCTCGACGGCACCGTCCACGACCGCTACTCCTCCAGAACCGGCGACCAGGCCGACCTGACGGAGTGGCTCATCGAGCGCGGGCGGCCGATGCTCGTCGCCGCCGACGTGACGCCGATGCCCGAAACCGTCGAGAAGTTCCGCCGGTCGTTCGACGCCGCGGGCTGGACCCCCGAGTCGGACCTGCCGGTCGACGAGAAGCTCCACCGCACCCGCGACCACGCCGCCGAGAACGACCACGAGCGGGACGCGCTCGCGGCGGCGCTGTTCGCCGTCGACGACCACGCGGACCAGTTCGAGCGAATCGCCGAGAAGGTACCCCGGCAGTTCGACCGCGAGGCAGTCATCGCCCGCGTCGTCTCCGGCGAGGAGTCCGTCGAGGCCGTCCTCGAGGACCTCTCGGACGACGACGGCGAGGACGACGCGGAGCCGGACCACGAGGAACGCGAACTCAGCGAGGAGGAACAGCGCATCCGCGACCTGGAAGCGCAGGTCGGCCGGCTCAGCGACCACGCCGAGGAGCTGGAGGCGAAGCTGGAAGAGAAAGAGAACACCATCCGCGAGTACGAGCGGGAACTCAGCGACGCCCGCAAGCAGGAGCGCCGCGAGGCCCGCGAACGCCGCGAGGTGAACCGGCTGGAGCGCCGGGCCGAGCGCCTCGAACGCGAGCGCGACGAGGCCATCGCCGAGAACGAGGCGCTCGCCGAGAAACTCGCCCGGCTGAAGGCGCTCTGGAAGCTCGACCACTCGAACTTCAGCGAGGTGGCTGGCGACCGGGACCTCGTTCCGGTGAAAGCCGTCGAGCAGTTCACGCGCGACGCCATCGAGCACGCCGACGAGGCCTACGGACTGGCGGCTGGCGACGTCGTCTACCTGCGGGACGCCAGCGGCGCCGGGCGCTCCAGCGCAGAGCGCCTCGCGGACACGGAGCCGCGGCTCGTGCTCCGTGACGGGAACCTCTCGAACGAGGCCGACGCGGTGCTGTTCGACGCCGAAATCCCCGTCGCGCCCGCCGAGATGGTGACGATGCAGGAGGTCGACGAACTGGCCGTCGCCCGCGAGGCCGACGTCGAGGCGGCCATCGACGACTGGGCGGTTCGGGCCGCGGAGCGCCGCAAGGACCAGACCGAGAGCATGATGGACCGCGTGATCTCCGAGCATCGAGCCGAGGAGCGGCTCGGCGAGGAGAGTGCCGGGCGGGGAACGTAACTTCGAGGGACGCTGGCTCCCCACTCAGCTACCGTCGTTCCGGAGTTGATGAGCCAACCTACTTGGGTGTGCACGTCGTTTATTGTCGATATGTCCAAACCGTCAGGGACCACCAGAATCCTCCACGTGGAGGACGAGGCGGGGTTCGCGGTTCTGACGGCCACGTCACTCGAGCGCGTCAAGGAGGCACACGACAGACTGAACGAACTCATCGAGAACCTTCGTCGATACATGTTCGCCAGTCTCTGTCTCGGCCTCCGTCGTCATGTCGGACGACCCGCATGGCAGCATTGACCACCCGGCCACAGTCCCCGTCGCCGTGGGGCCCTGCAGCCGGGGGAATCGGCGTCGGGACGGCCTCGCTGTTGATACTGGTATTTGGAACCATATACCACGGTATTCCACCCCAAACACGGGTGAAACCAATGGTGTTTTATCCCTTTACAAATTTTTTGGTGATACCTGATACGATAGTTCAGCTGATTCGGTCAGTATTTCCCGTATGCGTAAACAAACTCAGTCAGTCAACGTCACGGAAGCAAAACCAGCGGAAACCCATCTCGATAAAGTCGCCAGTTACGAGGACGAGGACGGTTTCGTAATCTGTGATCGGAAGAACCCGAAGGCGTGGGTCAAGTCAGATACGGCCCCGAAGGCAGAACGGTAGTTCACCGACAGTCCTCGCAGACGTAGTTTCTCGGATTCACGTCCCCGCTCACATCGGGAAGGACGACGTAGGTACCGCACTCAACACACCATGTCCAGTAGAGTAGCTGCTCCGTTTCCGTGCTTTGCCGCTGTGGGTGGTCGCTATGGATCTCGATATGGCTCTCGGTCACGTCAGTAACCTCGCCAGCGACCGATGCGTGGTGCGTGTTGCTGCTGCCGTCCGCTGCTGGCGTGGCGATCATCTCGCCTTGTGTGACGCGGTCGCCGGGTTCGACGATAGGCCGACTTCGCGTGACAACGCCCTCGAACGCCGGATTGGTAATCAGCGGAATACGGACGGACGTCGGTGAGAGCGTTGCCGTTGGCGCTGTTTCGTGATCGCTGTCCCACTCGAATGAATCGCGAATATCGATACGGTCATCGCCGCGAACGTTTTTCGCGATGACGTCAGCATCAGCAATTTGAAGCCCGTTCGACCGCTTGCGGAGACCGAACTTCTCGGGGGCGGCCTCAATTTTGAAACACCAGCCAGGTCCCCCGTCAAGCAAACGCTGGTCCTCGTCGATATCGGCGGTCGAGAGTCCGGCTGCTTCGAGCAGCACCGTCGCCGGCGTTCCAATCGGTGCCGAAAGGAACCGATGGCGGGGACCGTCACCGTCGACGTGGACGTATTTGTGGGTGACCGGTTCACCGTGTTCGATCGCCCGATAGATGTTGTAGAGGGTTTCGGTGTTCTGGACGATCCAGCCATAATCCATCGGGAGTTCCTGCCCGACGACGACGTCGGCGACGATACGCAGAATCACGCTTTCCATCCCGTACTCGTATCGATCTTCCGTGTACGCGAAGACGATTCCGGATTCATCGTCAGGGTCGAGTGGGAGTTCGTCGGGTGTGTACACCTGGCCACCCGTGGCGGATTCGAGTTCGGTCAGCCAGCGATCGCGGTCCTTCTTTTTAGCGCCGATAACGACAACATCCAATACCGACTCCAGTAGCGCGTCGAAAAACCAGGCGAGTTCGTCAGCGTGTTCACGGGCCAACCACTTGTCCATGTAGTAGTTGGGTTCGCTCTCCTGGTGGTTCACGAGGAGATAGTCGACCTCGTCGAGACGTTTCCATTTCGCGTAGGTCGGGAATCCGGCCCCACCCGCGCCGCTGACCCCCGCGTTCCGGATCGTCGTCGCGATTTCTGACCGTTCGACCTGGGCTAACTGATTGATGCCAATACTCATAAGTATCATATAATGAATAATACTGCATAACTTTGTCGGAACGTGTACCATTTTTGAGCAAGCGCGAGTGAACACCGCGGTTGTTCATCCGGTCGTTGGTGGGGAGACGGGAGCCTCTCGGTGAACGCCCGTGTTCAGCCCCCGAGACTGAACGACAGGACCGACTTCTCCCGAAATGCCGCGGTCAGAACCCCTCACACGGTTCCAGAAAGCCTAACCCCGCGCTCCGAGGTGTTCGGGTATGGACGCATACGACCTACTCACCCGCAACGCGGCGGAGGTCGTCACGGAGGACGAGCTGGAGGAACTCGCCGCCGACCTGACGGAACACCGTTCGTCCGCCAGCCGGACGGATTCGGGCGACGCCGAGGGGAAGCGTGCCTACGTCGGCTACGAGCCCTCCGGCGTGCTCCACATCGGCCACATGCTCGGTGCGAACAAGCTCATCGACCTGCAGGACGCCGGGATGGAGGTCGTCATCCTGCTCGCAGACGTCCACGCCTACCTCAACGACAAGGGGACGTTCGACGAGATCCGGGAGACGGCGACGCGGATGCAGGAGCAGTTCATCGCCTACGGTCTCGACGAGGAGAACACGGAGTTCCGGCTGGGCTCGGAGTTCCAGTTCGACGAGGAGTACGTGCTCGACCTCCACGCACTCGAACTGGAGACCACCCTCTCCCGGGCCGAGCGCGCAATGGCCGAAATCGGGTCGGGCGACTCCGTCACCGTCTCGCAGGCGGTCTACCCACTGATGCAGGCGCTGGACATCGAGTATCTGGACCTCGACCTGGCGGTCGGCGGGATGGAACAGCGGAAGGTCCACATGCTCGCAAGGGACACGCTTCCCAGCATCGACTACGAGGCGCCGACCTGTCTCCACACGCCGCTCATCTCCGAGCTCTCGACGGGCATCGGGAAGATGTCGAGCAGCTCGGGCGTCTCCATCTCAATGGACGACTCCCCCGCGGACATCGAGGAGAAGGTCAACGGCGCGTTCTGCCCGGCCGGGGAGGTGGACCCCGACCCCACCGACGACGGCGAGGAGCGCAACAACCCGGTGCTCGAAATCTTCGAGTACTTCGTCTTCCCCCGATTCGACGAAGTGGTCGTCAAGCGCCCCGACGAGTACGGCGGTGACCTCGAATACGACAGCTACGAGCAACTGGTCGCCGACTTCGCGTCGGGTGAGCTCCACCCTGCCGACGCGAAAGGCGCGCTGGCGGCGTACCTCGACAGGCTCATCGAACCGGGGCGGGAGAAGCTGAAAGAGCAGCGGGCCGACGGCTAATCCACGGACGAAACCCGAGTCGAGGAGGGGGAGTTCAGAACAGCCCGAACTGCTGCATCACGCTGCTGATGAGTGCGCGCACCACCAACCCGAGCCCCGCGAGGATGAACGCCATCCCCGCAGCGATGAGGAGGTTCTCCCGCGCGATGAGCACGACGCCAGCGAGCAGCACCAGGAGGCCGAGGACGCCGGTCAGTCCGAGTTTCTCGAGCATAGCCCAATGGCGGGGAGCCCTGCGGAAAACGGCGGCGGTCGCAGTCCCCAAGCGCTTAACATCTTCAGCCGCCAACGGTGTGGCGATGGCCGACCAGAGCGAGGGTCCAGAGGGCGTCCGGATGCCCGAGGACGACGAACAGTTCGCCGAGGTCGTCGAGATGCTGGGTGCGAACCGCATCCGCGTTCGCTGTGCGGACGGCACCGAGCGGACCGCACGCATCCCCGGCCGGATGCGGAAACGCGAGTGGATTCGCGACGGCGACCTGGTGCTCGTGAGCCCCTGGGACTGGCAGGACGAGAAGGCGGACGTGGAACACCGGTACGAGAGCGCCGAGGCCGACACACTGCGGGAGGGCGGCTACGTCGGTTGAGCGCGGGTGACCGGTTCACTGATTGCTTGGGTACATATCCGATGCCGGCATCCTGAATCGACAGCAACGGGCGCCGCCATCGACCTGGTGTCCAGCACCACCGCCGTCGCAGGCCACGCTTTTACGGCGCGACACCCTATCCTCGGGTAGATGACTGAGGAGTACGGCTTTCTCGACGAGTCGGACGTCGAGATTGCCGGTGACGAGTTCGAGCAGATCGAAGTCGAGGACACCGACGTCGACACCGTCGCCCGCAGTCAGGATCGGGCGTTTGACGAGTTCCGGAAGCGCCTCAAGAACGTCGAGCGGCTGAAGGTCGAGCAGGGCGCCTTCGACGACGCGACGATGGCGGCGCTGTACAAACTGGTCCAGGACGGCCACGTCCAGGCGTTCGGCGGCCCGCTCTCGACCGGGAAGGAGGCCAACGTCTACGAGGCCCGCGGCGAGGACGGCAACGTCGCGGTGAAGGTCTACCGCATCAACGCCACCGACTTCCGCCAGATGAAGGAGTATCTGGCCGGCGACCCGCGGTTCGAGGGGCTCGGCGGGAAGAAGCAGGACACCGTGCTCGCGTGGACCCGCAAGGAGTTCGCCAACCTCGACCGCGCCCGCAAGGCCGGCGTCCGGGTGCCCGAACCAATCGCCGTCCAGCGGAACGTGCTGGTGATGGAACTGGTCGGGCAGGCCGACGAGCGCCGCGCACCCCGGCTGGCCGAGGTGGACGTCGAGAACCCCGAGCAGGCCTACGAGGTGGTCCGGGAGTACATGCGCCGCCTCTTCGCCGCCGGCCTGGTTCACGGCGACCTCTCGGAGTACAACATGATCGTCCACGAGGGCGAACTGGTGATCATCGACCTCGGACAGGCGGTCACGGTCCATCACCCGAACTCCGCAGAGTTCCTCGAACGCGACTGCGAGAACGTCGCCGCCTTCTTCTCACGGCAGGGTATCGAGGTGACGGGCGAGGAACTGGAAGCCTACGTCACCGAGGCCGACCCGGAGCCCGGAGGCGAGCCAAACCAGGACGGCGGCGGCGACGGATTGTAGCGAGCTACTGATACACCCCCTCCCCGGCGACGTTGCGGTTTCAGCTCTGTGCGACAGGTTGCACCGGCTCTCGGTGGAGGGGCGGACGACCCATCTCTGGAGGTCCGTCCCCACGTCGAGAACGAACCCCGCCGCTTTCGCTTTGGCAGCGTGCCAGACCGAGGAGCCGACGCGCGCGGACAAACAGGCCGACGGCGAGGGTGAGAATGACCGCGCCGTGTACTGGCTGGTCGCGGCCCAGGGGGAGGGACACGAGCCTCGGCGGGGCCACAGCGTGGATCAGTTCGCGCCACGAACGTGCCGGAGAACGCGTCTAACCATGTGACACGCCCGCGTGGCGCCCCGCGAGACCAACCCTTACAACCCTCCAGCAGTTAATCCGGCTATGCGACACGTAACGGTTCCACAGGACCGCATCGGCGTCCTCATCGGTTCGGGGGGCGAGACGATGCGGGAGATCGAGAACCGCGCCGGCGTCCGCCTCGACATCGATTCCGAGGACGGCTCGGTCGGCATCGAGACCGTCGGCGACCCCATCGACGCCATGGACGCCCCCGACATCGTGAAGGCCATCGGTCGCGGCTTCAACCCCGACGCGGCACTCGAACTGCTGAAGGGCGATCTGCGGCAGTTCGAGCTCATCGACCTCTCCGACCAGACCCGGAACAAGAGCGACCTCAAACGGCAGAAAGGGCGGCTCATCGGCGAGGACGGCCGGACCCGGGAGCTGATGGAACAGCTGAGCGGCGCGGAGGTCGTCGTCTATGGCTCGACCATCGGCATCATTGGCGAGCCGGAGGAGGTCGAGACGGTTCGGCGTGCGGTCGGGATGATTCTCGACGGCGCCCCACACGGCTCTGTCTACTCGTTCCTCGAACGGCGACACAACGAGATGAAGCAGGGCTGGAACGTCCGCAAGCAGACGTAGCCTGGGTCGGCGCTCGGCTGTCCCCGCTCGCCGGCCGCGTCGGGCCACGACGCGGGCAACTAATAACTATTAACCCCCTCCGGCCGGAACTCTGGGGTAAGAATGGCCGAGGACGTCAAACCGACCCGGAAGAACCTCATGGCGATCGAGGACCGCATCGACCTCTCCGAGCGGGGCCACGACACCCTCGAACAGAAGCGGGACGGCCTCATCATGGAGTTCATGGATATCCTGGACCAGGCCCAGGACATCCGGGAGGAGCTCGACGCCGACTACCAGCACGCCCAGCAGAAGATCGACATGGCCCGGGCGATGGAGGGCGACGTCGCCGTCCGCGGCGCCGCCGCGGCGCTGAAAGAGTACCCCGAAATCACGACCCAGTCCAAGAACATCATGGGCGTTGTCGTGCCCCAGATCGAGTCCTCGAAGGTGAAGAAATCCATCGACGAGCGTGGCTACGGGCTCATCGGCTCCTCGTCGCGCATCGACGAGACCGCCGACGCCTACGAGGA
>CAYXXM010000013.1:0-17805 GCA_964469085.1 uncultured Haloferacaceae archaeon | reverse complement strand
GCGAGCAGGAGGAGGTGGAGAACAGCACCACGCGACTGATTCTGGACGAGAAGCTGGGGACGTGATTCCCCGGCCCAGCTACCCGGTGGCCCTGCCGGCGCGGTTCGGAGTTCGGTCGGCGTCGATGGTGCCGCGTTACTCCTCCGCGTCGAGCGAGACGAGGTTCTCTCGGCCGATACGCACCTTCGAGACCGTTCCGTCCTCGGTCATCCTGCCGAGCACGCGCGAGGTTTTCGAGTCCGACCAGTCGAACGCCTCGGCGACGGCCGCTTGCCGGGTTCGCCCACCCTCGGCCTCGAGGAACTGCACCACGCGCTCCTCGTCGGTGAGAACCGCGGCGTCGTCGGCTGCGTTCGCCCCAGCGGCTGCTCCGGCGGCCGCTGTGCCCCGCTCCGCGTCCCCAGCAGGGGCTGAATCTCCGCCACCGGCCGAACGGCGCCACCGGAGTGCCAGGAGTGCGACGGCGGCGACCAGGGCGAGCGCAGCGAGCGCTCGCCACCACCCGGGGAGCGACGACGGGGCCGTCGTCTCGGTGGGCGAGGAGGAGGGGGAGCCGTCAGTTCCGGCGGACGTCGCTGGCGAGAAGACGACGCGAGGGCGGCCGTCGTCGAACGACTCGCGGCCCTCCCAGCTGACCACCCCCGAGTCGCGACGGTCCGGTCCCGGGTCGACCGCGGTAATCGCGTAGCCGGACGGCGATTCGACGACCAGCGTGTCGTTCGCCGCGATGAACAGCCCGCCCTCGAAGACGTCGCCGACAACGAGCGAGCGCTCCTGCTGGACGGCGAAGTTACTCCAGCGGAAGCGGTACGTGACGACGCCCCAGCGTCGCGGGAGCTCCTGAATCCGGGTACTGGCGGCGAACCCGGTCGCGTTCATCTCACGCCCCGTCGCGTCCGCGGCGCTCGCGACGACGCCGGTGATTCGGTCCCGGAACGGATCGAGATAGTCCGAGGTGTTGTTCCGGAAGCGCGACTGGAACCGTTCGTACTCGGCGACCTGCTGGTCGGTCTCCAGCCGCGTTCTGATAGAGACGCTCCATCGGGCCGAGCCGTTCCGGGCGACGTGGATGCGCGTGACGGTGTTGTCCGTCTCCGGCTGGGCAGTCGGCGTTTCCGACGCGACGGCCGCATCCGCGGTGGCCGGGGCGCTGGCGACGACCGGTCCGAGCACCAGTACCAGCGAGAATGCGACCGCAAGCGCGGGTGAGAGGGGTGACCGCGCGAGCATTGTTCGAGCAAGACCGGATACTCGATGCCGATAAATAAACCCCCTGGCACGGCCGTGACCGAGGCGGGAGCAGCCGGCCAACGGTGGGCGGGAACCGATTCAAACGGCCGCAAATGGGCACAAACGGTGGCAAACGGCCGCGATTCGGGGGGAGCGTCTTGACGGTTTATACTCCTCCCCCTTGAGGAAGCTATCACGATGAACCGATCAGTAATGCACCTCCTCCTGGCGGCCGTGGTCGTCGTCGGGATGGTTGCCCCGGCGGTCGCAGCCCCCGCAGGCACGAGTGGGTCGGCGGCGGTTGGATCCGCTGCGCCGGCCGCGATGGCACAGGCGAACAATAGTAACGGAACGAACGTCACGGTCGGACAGCAGCTCTCGACCGTCGTCGGCGTCTCCAGTGACGAGGTCCAGAGCGAGTTCGAGCGGACCGAGTTCGAGGCGTCCATTGAGGGCGCCGACGAGGAAGAACGGGCCGAACTGATCGCCGAGCGCGCGGACGAACTCCGCGAAACCGCGGACGACATCCGCGAGTCCTACATGGAGGCGACAGCGGCCTACAAGGAGGGCGAGCTCAGCAAATCCGAGTACGCCCAGCGAATCGCGACGCTCAACGCCCGCGCGACGAACCTGCTCGACAGCTACGAGCAGCTACGCACGTACGCCGAGAACGTCTCGGCGCTCGAACTCCGGGCGTCCGGCTTCGAGGAGGCCCGGCTCAACGGTTCGATGGCCCAGCTGGACAACGTGACCGGCGTCGGCGCGCAGGCGCTTCTCGAGCGCTTCACCGGTGAGTCCACTGGCGAGTTCGAGGTCGAGACGGAGAACGGCCTCAGCGTCGAGGTCGAGAGTGAGGACGGCGAGCGCTCCCGCGAGATCGAACGGCCCCAGGACGACGACCGGAATCTCACGGTCGACCAGTCGACCGCGCTTGACACCGCCCGCGCGGCGCTGACCGCGCCCGAGAACGGGAGCTGGGTGCTCACTGGCGCAGGCGTCGACGAGGAGGACGGCACGTACGCGTTCAGCTTCGCGCTCAAGCAGGCGCCCGGGAAGACCGGTGAAGCCGAGGTGAGCATCGACGGCTCCTCCGGCGAGGTGTACAGCCTCGAGGAGGAGATCGAGCTTCGCGAGGAGGAGGACGAAGCGGAAGACGAGGAGGATGAAGCGGAAGACGAGGAGAATGAATCAGAACGAGAGGCCGAACATGACGGTGAACTCGCACTCGTCGTCGACGAGGGCAGCCCCGCGCCCAACGAGACGATTACGGTGAAGGCGCTGGCCAACGGCACGGCGGCCCCGAACGTGACGGTCTTCCTCGACGGTGACGCCGTCGGGACGACCGGCGCCGACGGGACAGTGACGGTGACGCTGCCGGACGCCGAGGAGTCCGAACTCACCGCCGAAACCGACGCCGGCGAGGCTGAACTCGAGTTCGAGTTCGAGCAGGAAGCGGAAGACGAGCTCTTCGAACACCTCGAGGTCGCCAGCACGCTCGACGACGGGGTCGTGACCGTCAGCGTGACGTACAACGACACGGCCGTCGCGAACGCGTCCGTCTACGCGAACGGGGAGCGGGTCGGCACGACCGACGCCGACGGAACGACGAGCTTCGCCATCGACGCGAACGCGACCGAGGAGCTCGAACTCGAAATCGTTCGCGGCGAGTTCGAGGCGGAGCTGGACTACAGCGTCCAGAGCGGCGAACTGACGCTGATGGAGGAAGCCCACGAGGGTGACGGCGACAAGGCCGAGGACGAGGCTGAAGACGAGGACGACGAAGCTGAGGACGACGGGGACACCGACGAGGAAGAGACGGAAACGGACGAGACGGAGGAAGACGAAGCGGATGACGATGCGGACACCGAAACCGACGAGGAAGAGACCGAGACTGACACGGACGCGACTGAAACCGACACCGAGGAGTCATAGCGCTCCGAGAGCCTGTATCGCTATGAACCCAACTTCGGATTTATATACGATACGAATGAAGGCGGATACATGGTAGACGACGCGCGTTCAGGACGAGACCGATTCCTCCGCCGAGGAGCAACATGCCTCCTCGTCGCAATGGTGCTGCTGACGCCGGCGATGGCGTCGACGGGAGCGGCACAGTCCGGCGACCAACTCCCCTCGAAGCCGGCGTTCATCGTCGACCTCGAGGACGACGGCTCCGCGCACGTGGCGGTGACAGTCACGTTCAACCTGTCCAGCGACGAAGAACGGCAGGCGTTCCAGTCGCTCCGCGAAAACGAGTCTGCTCGCCAGCAGCGGACAGAGCAGTTTGGCGAGCGGATGCGGGCCATCGCCGCCGCCACCCAGAACGAGACCGGGCGGGAGATGGCAGTGCGCGACGCCGCCATCGAGTTCGTCGAGCAGGACGGAACGGGCATCGTCGCGCTGTCGGTCACGTGGGAGGGCCTGGCAGCGCGGACCGACGAGGGGCTCGTTCTACAGGAGCCGTTCACCAGCGGCTTCGACGTCAACCGGACATTCCGGGTTGTCGGCCCGCAGGGCTACACGCTCACCGCGGCGACCCCCGAGCCAACCGAGCGGCGCGAGAACGCTGCGACCTGGGAGCCGAGCGCCGACGTCGACGGCTTCAGGGCGGTGTTCGCCCAGGCAACGGAGACGACTGCGACCGAGGCGTCCGGGGTGAGCGGAATGAGCGGTCCCGGTTTCGGAATCCTTGCCGGCGTCATCGCGCTCCTGACTGGGGCCGCGGTCGTCGCGCGGCGGACGCGACAGTAGCGAACCCCGCGAGCGCCGTGGAGAATCCCGCGAGCGCCGTGGCGCCGCGCGCAGCATCGAAGCGTCCTTATCGGTGGTGGCCAAGTACTCGCCCATGAGCACCGATAACGCCGACGCCGCCGAGAGCACCGCGGGGGGCGAGCGCCACCCCAACGCGGAGCAGCAGGTCGTCACCGTCGACGAGAGCAACACGGAGACGGGGCTCGCCAACCGTCTCGACGCCCACACGGGCGAGGGGCAGCGCCACCGGGCGTTCACCGCGCTCGTCTTCGACGCCGAGGGGCGGATTCTGCTCGCCCAGCGCGCCGCGAACAAGCGCCTCTGGAACACCTGCTGGGACGGCACCGTCGCCTCACACCCGTTGCAGGGCCAGAGTCAGGTCGAAGCCACCGAGCAGCGACTGGAGGAGGAACTCGGCGTCACCCCGGACCAGTATGACGACCTGCGCGTGACCGACCGCTTCGAGTACAAGCGCCGCTGGGAGAACGCAGGGCTGGAGTGGGAGGTCTGTGCGGTGCTGCAGGTCACCCTCGACGACATCACGCTCGACCCCGACACCGAGGAGATCGAGGGACTGCTCTGGGCCGACTACGACCTGCTCTACGAACATCCGGAGTGGTACCGCCAGCTTCGGCTCTGTCCGTGGTTCGAGATCGCGATGCGCCGGGACCAGAACGGCGAGAACCTGCCCGACGGTGGGGTGGGGCTGGAGCGGTAAGTGTAGAGGAGATATGCACCGCTAGCGACCGGAGTCCCCGTGAGCACGGAGGGAGCGGGCCAAGGAGGTCCGGCTGGAACGCGGCAGGAGTTTCGGTCGGGCATTTTCCAGGGAAGCGTCGACGGCGCCGACCGCCGCAGAAGGTCGGGTTGGATAGCCACGGAGCAGCCGTTCAACACGCCACACTCTGGAACCGACACCGCAAGAGCGACTACTCCCCCATCGCCCACACGGCCACTCCCCCCAGCAACACGGCCGGAACGAACGGCAACACCAGCATCGCCACCAGGAACGGCACCCGGTCTGCAAGGAGCGCCGGATAGAGGTAGATGATCCCCGGAATCACGAGCGTCGCTAGCACGACGGCGACGAGCAGGACCGTCCCCTCGGTGATTCGCTCGTCGCTCGTGGATTCCTCGTCGTCGGACGGCGGGAACCCGTCGTCCGCGGCCTCGCGTTCGACGCTGCCTTCATCCTCACCCCCGCTCCCGGGTGTATGGACGTAGCCGGCGTCGGACTCCTCAGAGCTCACTGTCGGGTTTTAGCACCACCTTCCCAAAGCCCTCCCGGTTCTCCAGTTTCTCGTGGGCGCGGGCGGCCTCGGACATCGGCACCACCGCCCGAATCTTCGGTTCGAACGTCCCGTCCCAGACCAGCGAGAGCACGTCGTCCACCTCGCCGGGGGTGGCCATCGTCGAGCCGATCACCGAGAGCTGGTTCCAGAAGATGCGGTTCACGTCTGTGTGGGGCTGGCCGCCGGCGGTGGCGCCGCAGGTGACCAGCGTGCCCCCTTTCGCCAGCGAGGCCAGCGAGTCCGACCAGGACTCGCCGGCGACGTGGTCCACGACGACGTCGACGCCGCGCTTGCCCGTCCTGTCCCGGATTTCGGCGGCGAAATCGTTCCGGGTGTAGTCGATGACGTGGTCGGCGCCCAACTCGGCGGCGTAGCCCAGTTTCTCCTCGCTGGAGGCGGTGGCGTACACCTCGCCGCCGACGTGGTCGGCGATCTGGACCGCCGCGTGGCCCACGCCGCCGGAGGCCCCGAGGACGAGCACCGAGTCGGTGGGCGAGAGCTCCGCTCTGGTGACGAGCATCCGCCAGGCGGTCTGGAAGACGAGCGACGCGGAGCCGGCGACCTGCCACTCCACGCCCTCCGGAACCGGCACCAGGTTGTCGGACGGCACCGTCGCGTACTCGGCATGCACGCCGGGGCGGTGCTCCCCGATGACCTGGAAGCGCACGCACATCGACGCCTCGCCGTCGCGACAGTACTCGCAGCGGCCACAGGAGACGCCCGCGGAGACGGCGACGCGGTCCCCCGGGTCGAAGCGGGACACGTCCTCGCCGACGTCGACGACGACGCCCGCGGCGTCGCTGCCGGGCACGTGCGGCATCTCCAGGTCGAGTCCGGGCATCCCGCGACGGGTCCAGATATCGAGGTGGTTGAGCGCCGCGGCCTTCACGTCGACCTGTACCTCGTTCGCGGCGGGGCTCGGGTCCATGCGCTCGGTGTACTCGATGACCTCGCGACTCCCGTGGTCAGTGAACTGAACAGCCTTCATACACTCGCGTTCGGCGGGGGCCGACAAAACGGTTGAGGGCACCCATCCCTGGACTCTCCGGTCAGGCTGGACTGGTCGGGGGTCCGAGACGCCCGTCGCCACACGGACTGCCGTCCCCGTCGCGAGTCGGGGGCGCCAGGTCCAGAGCGGATGGAGCGACGGGTGTTTAGTAGCCCGCCGCCGCAGACCCGGGTATGGGCGAGACTGACGACGAGAGACACACGCAAACCGGGGGCGACGGTGCGGACGAAGAACACGACGCGAACCATCACGAAAACGACGAGAACCGCGAAAACGACGAGCACCACGAGCAACAAGACGGGAACCACGAGCACCACCACGAAAATGACGAGCACCACGACCACGGCGAGCCGGGCACCCACGAACACCACCATCACGACGTCGAGACACTCGGCGTGGCCGTGCTCACCGTCTCCTCCTCGCGAAGCCTCGACGAAGACGTGGCGGGCGACACCGTCGTCGCCACCCTCGAAGACGCGGGGCACGAGCTCGTGACCCGCGAACTCGTCGGTGACGACCACGACACCGTCCAGGGGGCGGTGCTCAACCTGGTCGGGCGCGACGACGTGGACACGCTCGTCACCACCGGCGGCACCGGGGTCACCCCCGACGACGTCACCGTGGAGGCGGCAGGGCGGCTGTTCGCCAAGGAACTCCCGGGGTTCGGCGAACTGTTCCGCCAGCGCTCCTACGACGAAGTCGGCACCATGGTTGTCGCTACCCGTGCGACCGCGGGTATCGCCGAACAGACCCCCGTGTTCTGCCTCCCCGGGAGCGAGAACGCCGCCGCCCTCGGGGCGGAGCTTGTGGGGGAGGCTGCGGGCCACCTGAGCGGGCTGGCCAGCAGAGACGAGGCGTGAGCGTCGACCAGTGAACCCGTTCCCCGAGACACCGGCGGCCGCCGATGCCCGGGCGGTGTTCGACTCCGGGCATCTCTGGCTGCTGGAGCAGGTCGACGGCGCGCCGCTGCGGGTCCAGGTACAGGAATCGGGGCTGCTCCGGTTCGGCGACGCCGAGCGAACCTACCGAGACCCGGATGAACTGCCGCTCTCAGTCCAGCACGCCGTCCGCCACGTCCGGGAGCAGCTCGACCGGGAGAGACTCCGGGTCGCCGTCGACGACCCCGAGTCGGTGGTGCTCTACGGCGTTGCGACCCGGTATCAGGGGGTGGCCTACGACTGGGAGCGGCTGCCGGCGTTTCTCGGCGTCGACGTCTGGACCGACGGCGGGTTCACGCCGCCCGATACAGCCGAAACCATCTTCGAGCGCCTGGGGCTCAGGCCGGTGAACACGTTCGACCGGGAGGTCCGCGCCCGGGATTTCGACGCGGAACGCGACGACCTGCCGGCCTCGAACTGGTACGCCGGTCCCGCCGCGGGGCTGCTCGTCCGGAACAAGCGCGGCGGGCGCGCGGTGGTCGAGAATCCCGGGTGCGGAAGGCAGCCGGACCCGCTCGACTGCGCCGCCGAGGAACTCGCCGAGCAGTACGCGACGCCGGAGCGGTTCGAGCAGGTCGCAGGTCGACTGCGTGAGCGGGGCATCCCAGTGACGGTCGACGCGCTGTTCGAACGCGTCGTCGAGGAGATCGCTCGCGAGACGCACGCACGCCTTGACGCAGGGGCGGACGTTCTCGACGAAGCCGCCTTCCGGTCGGCCGTCGCCAGACGGGCGCGAACGTATCTTGGGGCGTGAGTCGCTGCCGAGGAACGAGGAGGAGTCATTTCGGCCGACGTGGCGCGGGAGTGCGTATGGTCGACGTGAAGCCGGAGCGGTGTCGGTCGATCTGATGCGGGAGCGCTTATCGGTCGGCGTCGACGTCCATCGACAGCGCGAGCTCTTCGATGCGGCCCTATTCGGTCGCGATTCGCCGCAGTTCGACAGCCATCCCCTCGGCCTCCCCCTCGCTCTCGACCTGTGCGATGCGGTCGGCAGTGCTCGCCAGCAGCGCGGCCGCTTCCGAGACCGTCTCCCGCTCGGCCGGGTCGAGCCGGGCCAGAATCTCGGCGTAGCAGTGTTCAGTTGCCTCTTCGGTGCTCATGTCGCTGCCAACGTGGGGCGGGCACATCAATCCCCCCGGGTTTCACGGCGGGCCGCCAGCGTCTCGTGTATCGCGAGCACGACCGCCGGCACGACGACGATGAACAGATGCTCCTCCAGCGGGATGGCCAACAGCTCGACCTGTGTCCGCATCGGGATGGCGAACACGCCGACGGTCAGCGTGTACCAGTCCCAGAGATACGCGACGGGGTAGAGCACCGCGATGGTTGTGAGTGCGCGCCGCACCGCGCCGACACGCGCGAGCGCAGCGAATGCGACGCTGCCGAACGCGACCTCCGTCACGAGATACGTGTACGGCCCGAATACGGTGATGTCCGGGAGCGTGACCGCGGCGAGCGGGTCGAACCAGACGGCGACAACCAGCACCGCGAGAAAGAGGTAGGAGCCGCGGATCAGCAGCTTCGTCGCCGTGGTGTCGTCGGCCCGGGCCGCGGTTACCGCGACGGCAGCGAACACCGGCGGCGCGAGTGCCGCACTCGGCGGGAAGAGCCCGTCGACGGCAAGCGCGAGCGTTAGAAACATCGCGACGCCCACCAGCCCGGCCGCCAGTCGGCGGGCGCCCCCGACTCCGAGCGCCACGGCGACGGTCCGCTTGTCGATGGACCGGTCGTAGGCGACGTCCTTCGCGTCGTCCACTGTCTTGATGCCAGTCAAGAGTACCAGCAGCACCAGCGCGAACGCGAGCGGGAGGGCCGCGAGCGTGCGGGTCTGGACCGCATAGCCGCCCAGCAACGCGAGCGCGATGCCGAGCGGGTAGCCCAGCGTCGCGCCCACCGGGGTCACGTCGAGCTGCGGGGCGTGGAGATAGGCGATGACCCACGTCGGCAGGGTCAGCGCCGCCGCGAGCGGGCCGCCGCTGAGGAACACGGCCACCAGCGCGACGGCGAACAGCGCCGTCGAGGCGACGAGGGCGCGACGACAGCCCCGTGCGGTCAGCGGATGGTCCTCGTCCTCGTCCCGGCAGTGAAAATCCACGTAGCCGTCCTTCAGGTGGGCGGTGTAGACGGCGGCGAAAATGGCAAACAGGTGGATGAGGGCAAGCAGCGGCGAGAAGGCGCCGGCGAGGGCTGCGCCGAGCAGCGAGCAGGCCAGCGGCGGGAGCATGAACACCGGGTGGACCTGCGACGCCAGTGCCCGCGCCAGCGCGCCGCCGCCGCTCCCACGCCGCACGACCCCGTTTGTCTGCTGGTTGTTCACATAGACCTGTGTAGCGATAGTGGCAAAACGGTTTCGCGGTTGGCCCAACGTGTCTCCGCGGGCGACGACACTCTCGTGACGCGACTCCCCACAGCGGCAGGGAGACCCCTCAGCCGCGCCGCTCGAACTGGAGCTCCATCCCGCGTTCCTCGATGCTGTAGAGCCGGCTGTCGAACTTCTCGGCTTCCTCGTCGGTCATCTGGACGATGTGCTGGCCAGCGCCGTCGTCGCTGTGCATCACGCGGCCCGTGCGCTGGAGTTCCTGCCGGCGGGAGCCGCCGTGGAACTGGTACTCGATGCTCCAGTCCAGTTCCGAGAGCGACATCCCCTCGTCGCCGACGCGGGAGACGATAACGACGCGATTGTCGCGGACGATGTCCATCCGGTCGTCTTTCGGCGTCTCCCCGCTGACGAAAGGCACGTCGAGGCGCGCGGCCAGCTCCTCGCCGGCCTCGATGCCGTCACAGAAGATGACCCCTTTGCCCGGTTTGTCGCGCGCCAGCGCGGCGAGGTCGTCGGCTTTCTGTTCGGCCGTGCGGTAGAGGTAGACCCAGACCGAGGGGTAGTCGACGACGCCGAGTTCCACGAGTTCCTGCCAGTTGACGCCGACCGGGACGCCCGTGAGCGCGAAGATGTAGTCCGTCCGGTCGTCTTCGCGGTACGGCGACGCCGAGAGCCCGATGCGGAAATCCGTCTCCAGCGTCGCGAGCGTGGAGTAGGTTGCGGCAGGAAGGCGGTGTGCTTCGTCGAACACCGTCAGCGCCGGCGCGTACTCCTCGACGTGGCCACTACCGTGGGTGAGATACTGGTAGGTGCGGACGTCCCACTCGTAGGGGCGCTCGCAGAACGCCTGGATGCGTTGCTCCCACTGCTGTTCGAGCGTCGACGTCGGCACGACGACAAGCTTCTCGGATTTGGTCCGCTCGCCGGCGTAGAGTGCGAAGAACGTCTTGCCGGCGCCGGGTGGCCAGTAGACGCCAATCTGACCGTATTTGCGGTACTGCTCCCAGGCGCGCTCCTGGTAGCTCCGGAGGCTCACGCCCGCTGGTTCGCCCCGGAGGTAGACGTCGTCGATGGGGTTCGCCTGAAACGGCAGGTTGCCGCGCTCGACCAGTTTCGCGATGACCTCGAACTCCTTCCCCTGGCGAATCCTGATTTTGTCGTCACCCTCCCGTGCCTTGAGGCCGCCATCGAGGCCGCCGAGGTCCCGCCAGGCCCGCTCGCGTTCGTCTTGGTCTGCCAGTTCGAGCAGGTCGTCCTCGACCACCGGGTTCTCGTACTCCGTCGGGATGTGCACCTGCTCGCGAATCTCGGCGGGGAGGTCCTCGATCCAGGAGACGTACTTGTTGACGACGAACGTCTGCCAGGCGTCGTCCTGCTCGTGGAGGTGGCCGACGTGAAATGGAACGAACCGCGGCGTCACGACGTAGTACTCGTTTTCGGCTTTCGGGAGCACTTTGTACGGCGATTCGGCGAACGCCGCGATCTGCTCGGTGTCGAGGCCGGCGAGGTCCAGATGCTGCCGGAGGCTTTCGACGACATCTGCGGCCGCCGCGTAGTCCGGACGGACGTACAGCGTCCGCCGGCCGTCCAGGTCGTAGCGCTCCAGGTCGCCGGCATCGGTGAGTTCCGCCAGCCGGTTTCGGGCCGTCTGCCCGGAGCAGTGACAGCGCGTGGCCACCATCGTGCTCGTGACAAACGGAACCTCGGCGTCGTCGAGGACGCCGAGCACGTCGTCGGTCGTGACCTGTCGTTCTCTGGGCACGGTGTGCGTGCTCGTCTGTTCTGGGCTCCCGAGGATAGGTGTTTTGTCTGTAGCCAATCACAGCCTCACCGCCGGGGGTCTCACACTGGTCGTTCGGTATCCGCTCCGTTTCGACGGAACCGTGCCTCCGAGGCGTGAGAAGAACAAAAGGAACGGCTGCTTGGGCAAGCAACCGGTACGACTGTTCCATAGATCAACGGGTAACGAACCCGCGAGAACAGATAGAACCCGTGGGGCGGGAAGCCCACGGACTCGTGTCTGCGCTATCGTCGCCCACACTATCCACTCGATGTCGTGGTTGCTTCATCGTGATGGCCCTCCGTCGTCCCCTCATAGCTGCCATCCGTTGAGCCTTCGTTGTGGCCCTCCGTTGTCCCCTCTTGGTGGCCCTCCGTTGTCTCCTCGGTGTGGTCGAGTACGGATCGCACCATCTCGTTCAGTTCCTTCAGCTTGTTTCGAACCTCCGGGGGTTTGTCCTCGGGGATGTTCTGCAGCGCGACCTGCTCGTCGGGATGGGGCTTCCCGACGATTACGGTCCCGAGCATGCCGAACTGTTCATGGGGCTTGCAGAGGTAGTGGTAGACACCCGACTTGTGGAAGGTGTGTTCGTATGTCTCCCCCTCCGTGGAAAGGGTACCACTGTCCCAATCCTCCGTCGACGTGGGGACGAGTCGCGGTTCGTCGTTCCCGGGGTGGTACGCAGTTGCGGTGTGGGTCCCGGATTCGAGTTTCCAGGTCACAGTGCCACCCTCGGCAACCCACGTGACGTGCGGTCTGAAGTGATACTGCGTCGTATCCCCGCCTCGAGCGGTATTGACGGCCACCTGGCGGGACTCTTTCGGTTCCATCAGCGTTTCGTGGCCGTGTGATTCCTCACCATGTCCCGGCGGCTCCTCCCCCGTTGAATCACCAACCAGTCCGGACGTTGACGCCGTACAGCCAGCGAGTCCGGTGAGTGCGAGGCTGGCGGCTCCTCGAAGCAGCCGTCGGCGCGTGAGTCGTGGATGGGTCATAGCATCAGTCACCTCACGGGTGTGAGTAGCATCCCCGAGGTCATAGACCAGGAAGCTGTTTTGCATGCGACGCAAAACTGGTCTACTTATAAGTGGTTCGGGACCGTCCCCCCAACTGCGAGGAACACCCGTGTCCACCGACGAACACTCTGGGGAACTCCTGGCGCTCCTCGGCCAGGAACGGGTTCGGCAGATACTGGCTGCGACGAGCCGTAAGGCCCTGTCGGCGAAGGAGCTCAGCGAAGAGTGTGGCGTCGCCCTCTCGACGGTGTATCGCCGTGTGGAGGAGATGGTCGCTCGTGACCTCCTCATCGAACGGACACGGCTCGAAGCTGACGGGAGCCACCACAGTGTCTATGAAGCAAACGTCGATCATCTCGGTGTGACCATTGAAGACGGTGCCATCGACGTCACCGTCCGCATCCGGGAAGACGCCGCCCAGCGGTTCTCGCGAATCTGGAGCGACATCAGGAGGGACTAATCATGCACATCGAACTCGTCATTGCGAAGCTCTTCACGGTTGGCCTCGGCATCCTGATTGCGGCCAAGGCCTACAAGGGGTACAGGCAGTACGGGAGTGAACCGATGCGCTACGTCGCTATCGGGTTCCTGTTCATCAGCGTCGGGTCAGTCATCGAGGGCATCCTCTTCGAAGCCGTTGGACTCTCGATCTTCGTGGCCGGAACGATTCAGACAACCGTCGTGGCCATCGGCATGGGGATCGTGCTGTACTCGCTGTACGGTCAGCTCCCGGAGGAAACTGACAGCGGGGAGGAGCCATGACGGGGGCCTGGACACTCTCGTTGATCGCCACTCGCGCACTGTTGCTCATCCTCGGCGTGGCGACGACGGCCATCAGTTTTCGCGCGTACCGACGGGAACGGACTGGATATCTCCGGGACGCGACGGTCGGCTTCGGCTTGATCACGTTTGGCGTCCTGGTGGAGGGGGTACTCTACGAGTTCGTCGGGGTGACGCTCACCCAGGCCCACATTATCGAATCCGTCGCGCTCGTCTGCGGGCTCGGTGTGCTCCTGCGGTCATTTCTGCGATAACGAGTATCAGGACACCGACCGACGGTTCGCGACGAACGGGTGGCCGAGGCGCAGTTCCTGACATGGTTTTAAGCCTCCGGTAGCGCAGTCATCCACCATGGACATCCCTGAGTTCTTCGAAACCATGCCGTTTGCCGACCTCCTCGGCGTCGAGGTGACCGACGTCGGCGACGGCCACGCGGAAGGTCACGTGGAAATGCGCCCCGAACTGTCGTGGAACCCGGACCGGGAGATGGCCCACGGCGGCGTCACGTTCACGCTCGCGGACACCGTCGGCGGTGCCGCGCTCGTCTCGCTGGTGGACCAGCCAGTGCCGACCATCGACATGCGCATCGACTACCTGGAGGCGGGGACGGGCGACCTCCACGCGGAAGGCGAGGTCGTTCGCTGTGGTGGCGACGTCGGCGTCGTCGATGTCGTCGTCACCGACGCCGAGGGGACCGACCTGGCAGATGCACGCGGCGTCTACAAGACGGGATAACGATGGGCGAGGACGATTCATCCACCGAGACGGACGGCCGGGAGCGCAGGCCGACGACCGCGGACGCCATCGTCGCCACACTCGAAGCGCTGGACGTGGAGCGGGCATTCGGCTATCCCGGCGGGCGAATCATCGAGCTGCTCGAACGGCTCCCGGAGTCGGACATCGAGTTCGTCCGCCCCCGCGACGAGCGCGAGGCCAGCGTCATGGCGGAGGTCCACGGCCGGGTCACCGGCGAGCCGGGCGTCCTCATGGGCCAGGGACCGTGGATCGGCAGCCTCGGCGCGTTCGGGCAGATGGAGGCCCGACTCGGCTCCTCGCCAATGGTGACGATAACGGAGGCCTCCGAACGGGGGGACTACTCCACGCTGGCGCCGTACCAGCAGGCCCGCGGCGACTACGGCGGCCTCTCGCTGCCGAAGATTCTCGACGCGGTGACGACCGAGCACTGGTTCCCCCGCACGCCCACCGAAACCCTGCGCTCGCTCCAGCTCGCGTTCAAGCACGCGACGGCCGAGCGCCCGGGGCCGACGGCGGTCGTTCTCGACGGCGACGCCGTCACGGACCCGGTGCCGGAGGACCCGGTGCCCCCGGTCTGGGACGCCGACGAGCAGGCCCGGACCTGGGAATCCCGGCCGGCCGCTGCCGACGTCGCCGCCGCGAGCGAGTCGTTCGCCGCGGCCGACCGACCGGTCATCATCGCCGGCAACGGCGTCCACGCCGCGGACGCGTACGACGAACTGGCGACAGTCGCCGAGGCCTACGACGCGGCGGTCGTCACCTCCTACCTCGGCAAGTCCACGTTCCCCGAGACGGACGACCGCGCCGCTGGCGTCATCGGCTCGTTCGGCCACGAGGGCGCCAACCGCGTCGTGAGCGAGGCCGACACGCTTCTCGTCGTCGGCTGTCGGCTCCAGCCGATGGACACCAACTGGCAGGCGCCCGAGTTCATCCGGCCGGACGAGCAGACGATTCTCCACGTCGACGTCGACGGGCGGAACGCCGGCTGGGTCTACCCCGCGGACGTCGGCCTGGTCGGCGACGCCGCGCTCGCGCTCGACGCGCTCGCCGACGCCGGAGGCGGCGCGAACGACTGGGCGCTGGGGCGGGCGGCCGAGGCCCGAACGGATTTCTCCGTGCCGGCCTGCGAATCGGACGCGGTCCCAATCAAGCCCCAGCGGGCCACCAAAGAGATCGAGGGCGTCGTCGATAGCGAGACCATCGTCACGGCCGACTCCGGCAACAACCGGTTCTGGCTCCTGAACTATCTGCAGACGCCGGCAGCCCGGACGTACTTCGGCTCGGGCGGTGTCGGCGGAATGGGCTGGGCGACGCCGGCGGCGGTGTCCGCGGCGCTCGCGACGGGGAAACGAACCATCGCGGTGACAGGCGACGGCGGGTTCACGATGACGATGACTAGCGTGGAGACAGCCGTCGAGCACGGCGTCCCAATCACCGTCGTCGTCCTCAACGACACCAGCCTCGGGATGGTGCGACAGATGCAGGGCTCGGACACCGCCATCTCCGGCGTCGAGTTCCACGACACCGACTTCGTGAAGGCGGCGGAAGCGTTCGGCGCCGATGGGGTTCGCGTCAAGCACCCAGCGGAACTCGGCGACGCGCTCGAGGACGGGGTGACCACCGACAGGCCCGTCGTCATCGACGTCCGCATCGACCGGTCCGAGGAGATGGCCGACCAGCTTGCCTCGTCGTTCTACGAGTCCGTGGGCGGGCTGCACGAGTGACTCGGGCGGCAGCGGCGAACAGCATAGGCGACAGCGGGGGACCAGCGGGGTGGGGGCGGAGCCCGCCCAGTGGGCCGACCGGGAGGACGCCGGAAGCCCTTTTGTGTCCCCCACCCACCGCCAGTGCATGGCGAAGACAGCCCTCATCACGGGCGGGACCGGCTTCATCGGCTCGTACACGGCCGCCGAATTCCTGGACCACGGCTACGACGTCGTGGCGTACGACCTCTCGACGGATACCCGCATTCTCGAACAACTCGGTATCGCCGAGGACGTGACAGTGCGGCGCGGGGACGTCACCGACGCGACCGATGTCGCTCGCGCGGTGCGGGAGACTGGCGCCGAGGTCATCGTCCACCTCGCGGCGCTGTTGACGACGACGGCCCGCGATAACCCACGGAGTGCCCACGAGGTGAACATCGGCGGCACGAACAACGTGTTCGAGGCCGCGCGGCTGCTGGACGACCAGGTCGAACGCGTCGCGTGGGCCTCCTCGGCGGCGGTGTACGCCCCGCCGCAGAACTACGACCACGGCTGGGTGGACGAGAGTGAGCTGGTCTACCCGGACACGCTCTACGGCGCCTCCAAGGAGTACAACGAACACCAGGCGCGTGTCTACTTCGAGGACCATGGCCTCTCACACGTCGGACTCCGCCCGACGGTCGCGTACGGCCCGTATCGGGAAACCGGTGGCTCGGCCTTCCTCGCGAACATCGTCGAGAAACCGGCGCTCGGCGAGCCGTTCAGCGTCGAGTACGGCGACCAGACCATCGACTGGCAGCACGTCAAAGACGTCGCACTCGCGTTCCGGCTGGCCGCCGAAGCGTCCGAGGCGGAGCTCTCCCAGCGCATCTTCAACGTCCGGGGTGAGGCGGCGACGATTCGCGACGCCGTCGAGACGGTCCGGGGTATCGTGCCCGACGCGGAGCTGTCGGTGACGGACGAGGGCGAGCTTCCCTGGACGCAGAAACTCGACATGAGCGCCGCGGAGGAGCAGCTCGGGTACGTGCCGCAGTACGACCTGGAACGCGGGTTCCGCGAGTACATCGACGTGCTCCGAGAGAATGCGGGGCTCGGCGCAGTGTGACGCCGAGCCAGTAGTTGGGGTTGGCGTTCGTTATCAGCGGTCGCCGTCCGCGAGGACGAGGTCGATATCCTTCGTCGCGCCGTTGCGGTCGCGCAGCGGCATCGCGCCACCACCAATCAGCCAGACCGTAAGCGAGTCAGACAGCCCCTCTGCGATTCGCTGGAACTCGTTCTCGGCATACTCGCGTCCGAACGTGTATCTCCTCCGTGAGTTCGACCTCACGGAGGAGTGTGCACAGAGTGTTCAATGCGGTTGTGTCTTCGAACTCCCCCTTCTACCGCCATTTTGCTTTTGAGTCCCGCTCGACTCAGTGGTGAGGCAAATTATTCGAAGGGCAACTGCAAAGATGCTTCCTTCGATACGATAGCTATGGTGGCGACGATGGTCGATGGCCTCCTTGAAGCATGGTGGGGACGATGATCGATGGCGTCCTCGAAGCCCTTCGAATCGGGGTGGGATTTCTCTGGACAGCGGCGTGGGCGATCATCATGGGCCTCACGATAACGAGTCTCGTCCAGGTCTACGTCTCCAAGGAGCGAATGGCACAGGTGCTGGGCGACGGTGACCTGAGCGGTCTCACCAAGGCGACGGCGTTCGGAGCGGCGAGCAGTGGCTGCAGTTTCGGGGCTGTCGCTATCGGGAAGGGTCTGTTCAAGAAGGGGGCACACGCAGTGAACTTCCTCGCGTTCATGTTCGCGTCGACGAATCTCATCGTCGAACTGGGCCTGATGATTCTGATTCTGCTGGGCTGGGAGTTCCTCCTCGCCGAACTGCTGGGTGGGCTCATCCTCATCGCCGTGATGGCGGTGATCGTCCACCTCACGCTCCCCGAACCCCTCTTCGACGAGGTCCGGGAGACGCTCAACGAGCGTGATCGCGAGTCCGGTGTCACCGCGGACCCGACCTGTGGAATGGAGGGCAAAGACGCGTACACGGTCACGACCGACGGTGGCGAGACGCTGCAGTTCTGCTCGGAGGGCTGTATGGAGACCTACCTGCAAGAGATGTCCAGCCGTGGCGGATGGCGCGAGGAGTTGCTGTCGTGGGGCGGCTGGTACAAGGTCGGTAACCAGTACCGCAAGGAGTGGTCGATGATCTGGAAGGACGTCATCGCCGGCTTCC
>CAYXXM010000012.1:0-18111 GCA_964469085.1 uncultured Haloferacaceae archaeon | reverse complement strand
TACGCCTGCATCGTCAACGAGGACGACCGGGCGTCGGGCCGCGGCGGCACCGGCTGCGTGATGGGGAACAAGAACCTCAAGGCGGTCGTCGTGAAAGCCGGGACGCGGATGCCGAAGCCGAAGAACCCCGAGACGTTCAAGGAGGGGTACCAGCAGGCGATGCAGGTCATTCAGGAGTCCGACGTGACCGCGCCCAACGAGGGCGGCCTCTCGCTCTACGGGACGAACGTCCTGATGAACATCACCGAGGAGATGGACGGCCTCCCGACAAAGAACGGGAAGTACACTTCCACTGCCTCGTTCCGGGAGGCCGGCGAGGGCGACATCGACGCCGAGGAGGTCTCCGGGGAGAACGTCCGGGAGAACATCCTCGTCGACGAGCCGACCTGTCACTCCTGTCCGGTCGCGTGCAAGAAGGAAGTCGAGGTGACGGCCGAGCACAAGGGCGAGGAGATGAACGTCCGGATGGAGTCCTACGAGTACGAGTCCGCGTTCGCGCTGGGCCCCAACTCGGGCAACACCGAGCGCGACGACATCGCGCTGATGATCGACCGCTGTAACGACGTCGGCGTCGACACCATCGAGATGGGGAACATGTTCGCCATGGCGATGGAGGCCGAGGAGAAGGGCTACATGGACGATGTCGCCGGCGACGCCGGGCTCGACTGGGGCGACACCGAGCGGATGATCGACCTCATCGCGGAGGTCGGACACCGCGAGAACGAGTTCGCGGACCTGCTCGCTGAGGGCCAGCGCCGTGCGGCCGAGGAACTGGGTGCGGATGACTGCCGACTCGACGTCAAGGGCCAGTCCATCCCGGCCTACGACCCGCGCTGCATGAAGGGGATGGGCATCGCCTACGCCACCTCCAACCGCGGCGCCTGCCACCTGCGAGCCTACACCCCGGCGGCGGAGATTCTGGGCGTCCCCCAGAAAGTCGACCCGTACGCCTGGGAGGGGAAAGGCGAACTCACCGCGACGTTCCAGGACCTCCACGCCATCTCGGACAGCTTCGACATCTGCAAGTTCAACGCCTTCGCGGAGGGCATCGAGGAGTACGTCCTCCAGTACGGCGGGATGACCGGGATGGACGTGACCGAGGACGACCTGCTGGAGGCGGGCGAACGCGTCTACAACCTCGAACGCTACTACAACAACCTCGCCGGCTTCGACGGCGCCGACGACTCCCTGCCGGACCGCTTCGTCGAGGGCGACGGGGCCATGCCCGGCCAGGGCGGTAGCGAGGGCGAACTCTGCGAACTCGAGGAGATGAAAGAGGAGTACTACGACCACCGCGGCTGGGTCGACGGCGTCGTGCCCGACGAGAAACTCGACGAACTCGACATCGATGTCGGTCCCGGGACCGGCGTGAGTTCGAGCGGCAGCGGCGCGGCGGCGGACGACTGAGCGACGACCGTCAGTCGCTCAGGTGAGACGACTGAATCCGTCGGCTGACCGTTGCCGACGCACACGACAAAGTGTGTCAGCTGGAAGTTGCCGACCCGATCCTCGGCAGTTTTTTGCCAGCGCCACTTTACGGGTCGGATATGTCCGCCAGCGATCTGCAAGACGACGTCCTCGAGGCGGTCACCGACCACCGTCACCTCATCCTCTCCATCCTGTCGGTGTTGGTCGCCGCGGCCCTGTTGTTCGCGCTGTTCGGGGGCGGGCGCGTCCTGGGTGGCCTCTTCGTCGCGCTCTACGGCGTGCTCTGGATCGCCGTCGTGGCCTTCGTCCTCTGGCTGTTCTACCGCCTCGTCGTCGCCGCCGAGCGAATCGCGAGCGCCCAGGAACGGCTGGCGAGCGCCGAGACCTTCCCCGGACCTGCCCCGTCGGCCGGTGAATCGGACGACGGGGGCGCTGACACGGACGGCAACGACGCCGAAACCGACGGCTGAGCCATCGCCGCCGCGGTCGGTGGGCGGCGTCACGATTTACCCGGTTCACCGGTGGTTATCAGTCACGGCTGACGACGAGCGCGCTCCGGATGTCCAGCGCCGTCTCGAACTCCTCCCGCCGGTCGAGCTGGCTCCCGTCGCGCAGGAGCTGGCGCTCGTGTGCGCGCCTGACCGCCATCCACTCCCGTTCGTCCAGCCCCAGTTCCGCGCCGAGGTCTGGCCAGTAGTCGTCCGGGACGAGAAACAGCTCCCGCTCGTCGGAGGAGTTGACGCGCTCGAACCGCCGGCGGAGTGCCGCCCGGCGGCCGCGCAAATGCACATCGACATCGCCGAGCAGTTCGGGCAGCCGCCCCGGGCCGACACTGCCCAGCGCGGCCGCCTCCTGGAGCACCGTCCCGTCGAACGGGACGGCCACGGGACCGGTCGGCCCCTCGTTCGACGAACCCGACACGGCTATCCGCCCGCCCGCATCGCCTTCTGCGAGAACTGCTCGACAAGCTCCGGCAGCGTCGACGCCGCGCCCTCGAAGCGGACCGTGACCTCGGTGAGCTGCAGCGTCCCGCCGGCGATATCTACCGTCTCGGAGGTCACCGTCGCCGTCCAGTCGTCGCCCTCGACGCGCTGGTTGCCCCCCTCGTCGCCGTTCCCGGCGTCCACCCCAACGGGAACCTCCTTGCCGCCGAGATTGCCGAGATAGCGGACCGCAAGGCGCTGGGAGATGCCGCGGAACGACTCGGTGATGGTCGTCGTCCCATCGGGCTGTTCTTCGGCCTCCTCGCCGCCGCCGGCGACGGGCGGGAAGATGCTGAGTGTGTCTCCCGCTTCGAGCACCGTGTCGACGCCATCCATGTGGACCACGCCGCGACCGTTGCGCAGGACGTTGATCTGTGGCCGGAGGTCGCCGTCCTCGAGCAGGTCGAGGTCGGGGAACTCCGCTTCCAGGTCGGCGAGAACCTCGCCAGCGGTCACGTCGTCCGAAAACTCCCGGGTGATGGTCTTCTGCCCGACGGCTTCCCGGAAGTTGGCGAAAAACTTGAACGAGAGCTCCATACATGATGTTGGGCGGTTCGGGACAAAAACCCTCGCGCCCCGTCATGGGGTGGCCGCGGACTGGCAGTTCAGCCCTGGTTCCAGGGCGCGTCCTCGAAATCCACCAGCCTGCGGCGCTCTTCGATGCCGTCGATGGCGGCGATATCCGCGTCGTCCAGATTGAGTTTGCGGGCTGTCCAGTTGTCCCGGATGTGTTCCTCGGTGGTGGCTTTGGGAATGGCGACGACGTTCTCCTTCGAGAGCAGCCACGCCAGACTCACCTGCGCGGGCGAGGCGTCGTGCTTCTCGGCCACCTCCCGAATCGCCTCGACCTCAGTCACCTGGTTGCGCGCAATCGGGCAGTACGCGACCAGCCAGTAGTCGTTCTCGACGGCGTGCTCGCGCAGTTCGTTCTGCGGCAGCATCGGGTGACACTCCACCTGGTGGGCGACCAGCGGCGAGTCCAGGCGGTCCATCGCGGCCTCCAACTGGTCGACGCGGAAGTTCGACAGGCCGACGTCGCGGATGGTCCCCTCGTCGTGGAGCTGGTTCAGCGCGTCGATGGTCCCCGCTGGGTCGTAGCTGTTTATCGGCCAGTGGACGTACATGAGGTCGATGGTCTCCACGTCCAGTTTCTCGGCGCTCTCCCGGGTCGAGGCGACCGCGTCCTCGTAGCCCAGTTTGCTCGTGGTGATCTTGGTCGCGAGATAGACGTCCTCCCGGTCGACGCTGCTGGCGGCGATGCCGTCGCCGACGGCCGCCTCGTTCTCGTAGCCCTGCGCGGTATCGACGTGCCGGTAGCCCATCTCGAGCGCCGTCTTCACGCTCTCGGCACACTGCTCGGGGTCGTCGTTCTGGTAGGTGCCGATGCCGAGTCGGGGGGTGGCCTTCATGGCCGGACCGTCGCCGCGGCGGGTGCTCAAACCACCGATGCCGGCAGGAAGCCTGAGGGCCTCGGACATCGAGCGTTGCCGGTATCAGATGTCGAGCGTCACTGGGTAGACGTCGAGTCCGTCGAGGTGGGCCTCCAGCGCATCGACGCGGCGGCGCTCGTAGGGCAGGTCCAGGTGGAAGCCGACCGCGTCCCGGGGAGCCAGCAGAGCGTCGCCTCCGGGTACGTGACAGTGGTCGGCGATGCCGATACCGTCCAGTCCGGCTCTTTCGGCGGCGTCCATGGCCTACAGGAACGAGCCATCCGAGTAGTTCGAGTGGACGTGGTAGTCGTAGCGGACCATCAGGGCAGCGGACAGAGGCTCGCCGTGAAGACCGCCACCTCGTCGGTGTCGTTGCGGGCGCCGTGGGCGACGCCGCGCTCGTGGTGGACGACACCCGGCGCCTCGATGGCTGCCTCCTCCCCGTTCTGAATCACGGTCACGGTGCCACGGAGCACGTGGAACACGTTGACGCTGTCGGGGTGGTCGTGGCTATCGAGTTCGGCGCCCGGACCGAGGTAGAACGCCTTCACCAGCACGTTGTCATCGACAACCAGTTCCTCGGTGCGCAGTTCGCCCGGTTCGGGCTCGATGTCGGAAAGTCGGTTCACGCCCGAAACGTTGGTCGGCGGGAAGAAAAGTCCGACTACGTGAGTCGGCGCCCGGCGAGTCGTCGCGAAAACCGGGACGAGCCGATTGGAGGGTGTCGTCAACGGGGGGTCGCGTGCTCGTCGGCCCGGCATGGCTTCCGAGCCGCGTCTGCGTCGGCCCGTCGTGGCTCCCGGGCCGCGTCTGCGTCGGCCCGTCCTTCCCGTCATTGCTCCCAGGTCCCATCCGAGAGACCGGCGAGCACGTCGCAGCGAACCTGCCCCGATGAAGGGGTCACAGCCCGGCCAATGCGGCGGCCGACTGGCCGCCCCATCCAAACCGTGCGGTGTGCGGTGCGGTCGGTCCGTTCCTGGAGCGCCCGGCCTCTGACAACGGGCCTCCACGTCTGACCGCGGTCCTCACCCACGGCGTGGTCGTTGCCTCCTCTCTCCCACACGAGAGGATGGGCAACGTGTGCGGCGGCGAACCGCCGCGTCGCGTGCGAGTGCGGCCCGTGCGGGCCACGATGGAGGTCGGCTTCCTGTCGCGTTCGATGCGTCAGCGGGTGTCACGTTGTGACCGCCGTGTCAGCAGCGTCGGACGGAGTTAGGTGTCGGACTCCGTTTCCGTCTCGTCCGTTGCGTCCTAATCGTCGTCATCCTCATCGTCGTCTTTCTCGGCCTTATCCGACGTGTCGGCCGCTTCGTCGGAGTCGTCGTTGTCAGCCGCGCCCTTGTCCTCTGCAGCATCGGAATTACCCGTCTCCTCGGCCGCGTCGGCGTTGTCGTCGTTAGCAGCGTCGGAACTGCCCTTCTCGTCCGCCGCGTCGGAGTTACCGGCGTCCCCGGAGTTGCCACGGTCGTCGCCGAGCGTCTCCTGGATCATCTGGCCCAGGCTCATCTCGGTGTCAGTGTTCAGCCACTGCTGGACCGTCGCGAGCACGCTCTGGGCCGTGTCCGAGGCGTTCTCGCCGGCGCTGAGCGTCACGTTGCCGTTCTGGTTCTCGGTCTCGTTGTGTTCCTCCTCAACCTCTTCTTCCTCTTCCTCGACCTCTTCTTCCTCCTCTACCTCTTCATCCTCGTGCTCAACCTCTTCTTCCTCCTCTACCTCTTCGTCCTCGTCCTCAGCGGCGACGAGTGTGCCGTTCTCGATCACGTACGTGCGTTCAATCTCGGTGTCGCCTTTCTCGAACTCGAGTTCGAGCTCTTCAGTGGCGTTGGTTTCGAAGGCCAGCGAGCCGTCCGCGTCGGTCATGCCGACGTCCTCGCCATTGGCCTCCACCGAGACGTTCTCCATCCCGCTCTCGTTCTGGGTGACCTCCACGGTCACCGTGCCGTCATCGTACGTGGCGTCCACGCTCGTCTGTTCCTCGTCGATGCTCGTTGTGGCGGCCGCGGCGCCTGCACCCGCGGAAACCACCAGCACCGCCACCAGCGCGGTCAGCAGTTTTGTGCTCTTCATCCCGTCTCGACCGTCGAGCTACACCCACTTGAAGAGGGGAAGCGTACAACGGGGATTTTGGACGTTTGAGGCCGTGATAAGCCGGATTAAGCCGGGTTAAGTCCGGGCAAGGGCGATGCTAGAGCGCCTGGAAATAGCTTCCCGCAGAACGGCTCTATCGGTCAGGCGTCGGCGAGTTCCTCGGCGACTGCATCGGCGTCGAGCAGCGCTGGATCGACGACGAGGTCCACGACGCTCCCGACCGACTCGGGGAGCGACCCCTCGCCGTAACAGACCGTCCGGACGTCCGGGTTCAGTTCCTTCGCCAGTGGGACGGAGATGCCCTCTTCCGGGTCGGTCAGCACGAACAGTTCCGCGTCCTCGATGCCCGCCGTCTCCAGCGCCGCGGCGAAGACGGGGCTCTCGACCCGCGTGACCGTCGCGTCCTGGGTCTCCAGCGCCCCAGCGATTCCCTCGGCGTCACTGCCGGCGACGATAGCCTTCATCACTCGTACTCGATGGTGGCTGGTGGTTTGTGCGTTACGTCGTAGACCACGCGGGCCACGTTGTCGTTCTGGCCGGTGATGCGACTCTGGATGCGCTGGAGCGTCTCCCACGGCAGTTCCTGGGCCCGCGCGGTCATCCCGTCGCGGGATTCCACCGAGCGCACGGCGACTACCCACCCGTGGACCCGGTTGTCACCTTTCACCCCGGTGGCTTTCCCAAGGACGGCGCCGAACGCCTGCCAGGGGTCGTGTTCGGCCGTCTCTTCCTCGACGACGTGGCAGGCGTCACGGGCGACGGCGACCTTTTCCTCGGTCACCTCGCCGACGACGCGGACCGCCAGGCCCGGGCCGGGGAACGGCATCCGTTCCGAGACCACCTCCTCCAGGTCCAGAGCGCGGGCGACCTCACGGACCTCGTCCTTGTAGAGCTCGCGGACGGGTTCGACGATACCCTCGAAGTCGACGACCTCCGGCAGTCCACCGACGTTGTGGTGGGATTTGATGTTCCCCTCGCTCTCGATGCGGTCGGGATAGATGGTCCCCTGAACGAGGTAGTCGGCGTCAGCCTCGGTGGCCTCGCGCTCGAACTCCTGGATGAACTGTTCGCCGATGACGTGGCGCTTCTTCTCGGGGTCGGTGACGCCTTCGAGCGCCCCGATGAAGCGGTCCTGAGCCTCGACGATTCGCAACGAATCCATGAAGGCGAACGTCTCGCGGATGCTCTCGGTTTCGCCTTTCCGCATCAGGCCCGTGTCGACGTACACCGGGATGAGGCGGTCGCCGATGGCCTCGTAGGCCAGTGCCGCCGCGACCGAGGAGTCGACGCCGCCCGAGAGCGCGATGACGGCCCGGTCGTCGCCGACCTGCGCCCGAATCTCCGCGATGGCGTCCTCGATGAACGAGTCGGGCTCGACCATCAGGCAGCCCCCTCGGGCTGCTCGGTTCGGCGGTCGAGCACGGCGTCGAGCAGGCCGACAAACGGCGGACTCGCGCGGTCCGGCCGGGAGCGGAACTCGGGGTGGAACTGGGTCCCGATGAAGAACGGGTGGTCCTCCCGTTCGACGATTTCCATCCGGCTGCCCGCGTGGCCCGAGAACGTCAGGCCGTCGGCTTCCAGATCCGGGATGTACTCGGGGTTGACTTCGTAGCGATGGCGGTGGCGCTCGGTACAGGCCGTGGCGTCGTACAGCGCGGCCGCCAGCGAGTCGGCGTCAATCTCCGTCTCGTGGGAGCCGAGCCGCATCGTCCCGCCCATCTCCTCGGTCTCGTACTGCTCGGGGAGCAGGTCGATGACCGGGTGGGGGGTCTCGGGGTCGATTTCGGCGCTGTTGGCGTCCGCAAGCCCCAGGACGTGGCGGGCGTGCTCGACGACGGCCATCTGGAAGCCCAGACAGAGGCCGAGGAACGGCACGTCGTTGACCCGCGCGTACCGGACGGCCTCGATTTTTCCCTCGCTGCCCCGGGAGCCAAAGCCACCGGGGACGACGACCCCGTCGGCCTCCTCGAGGCGCTCGGTGTGGTGGTCGGCCATCTCGTCGGCGTCGACCCACTGGACGTTCACCTCGACGCCGCGCTCGATGCCGGCGTGTTTCAGCGCCTCGTGGACCGACATGTAGGCGTCCTCGAGGTCGTACTTCCCGACCAGCGCGATGTCGACGCGCTCGGACCGCTCCCGGGTCACGAGGTCGCGCCACTCCGTCGAGCGGTCCTCGGGCGCGAGCGCCTCCCCGGTGAGGCCGAGCTGTTCCATCACGTACTCGTCGAGCCCCTCTGCCTCGACCATCAGCGGCACGTGGTAGATGTCGTCGACGTCGGGGTTGGAGAAGACCGCGTCGGTGGGGACGTCACAGAACAGCGCGATCTTCTCCCGGGTCTCGGGGGCGAGTTCGTCCTGGGACCGCCCGACCAGGGCGTCCGGCTGGAGTCCGATGCTCCGGAGTTCCTTCACGGAGTGCTGGGTCGGCTTGGTCTTCTGCTCGCCGTTCTTCGAGTAGGGGACGAGCGTGACGTGGGCAAAGAGAATGTCCTCGTCGTCTTCCTCGTGGGCGAACTGCCGGAGCGCCTCCAGGTAGGGCATCCCCTCGATGTCACCGACCGTCCCGCCGATTTCGACCAGGCAGACGTCGCTGCCCGCGGCGGCCTCGCGGATGCGTCGCTTGATGTCGTCGGTGATGTGGGGGATGACCTGGACCGTCTTCCCGAGATAGTCGCCCGAGCGCTCGCGCTCGATGACGTTCTGGTAGACTTTCCCCGTGGTGACGTTGTGGTCCGAGGTCATGTCCTCCCCGAGGAACCGCTCGTAGTTCCCGAGGTCCAGGTCGACCTCGCCGCCGTCTTTCAGCACGTACACTTCGCCGTGCTGGTAGGGGTTCATCGTGCCCGCGTCGACGTTGAGGTACGGGTCGATCTTGACCGCCGTCACGTCGAAGCCGGCGTTCGAAAGGAGGCGTCCGGTGGACGCGGCGGTGATGCCTTTCCCGAGGCCCGACATCACGCCACCGGTGACAAACACGAACTTCCGACCGAGGTCGGGGTCGTAGCGCTGCGGGTCCGTTTGCATACTGACTATGCGGAACAACACCGGAAAACGATTACGAACGGGTGCCGCGTCTGCCCGTGGGCCGGCTGCTCGCGCGTGGACGCAGGCCGGGGTCATCTGGGCCGGGGGCGTTGACGGCGTTGGGCCGCGGGGCGTCGTTGACGATGTTGGGCCGGGCAGCGCGGTCGACGGGGTTGGGCCGGGGGCTCCGTTGCCGGCGTTGAGCCGGCGGGCGCCGTCGACGGCGCCGCGAGCCAGCCGGGACAGCGGACCGGTCGGTGGGCTGGCACCCCGCTGGCTGGCGACTTGCTTCGCCATACTTTTGCTTGCCCGGTGCCGACTATCGAGCCATGAGCGCTGACGAGGACAAGTACCCTGCAGAGTCCGGGCGTCGCCGGTTCGTCAAGGGTGTGGTCGGCGGGTCGGCACTTGCAGCGGCCGGCGTCGCCGGCTCGGCGGGCATCAACTCGGCGACGGCCTCTCCCGGGTCAGGTGGGGGGACGACGCAGGCGATGGCCATCGAGAACACCGGGGGGCCGGCACCGCGTGGGATGCCCCAGATTCCGGTCACGATCGAGAGCAACGGCGACCTCAAGGGGATCTGGCCGGACGTCCAGGAGGTCGAGGAGGGCGGGCGCACCGTCGAGGTCGCCAGAAGCGAGCTCGGCGGCGTGGAGTACAGCTCCGAGTGGTTCCAGTACTGCGGCGTCGAATCCTACGAGGGCATCGTTCCCAGTTACGAGTCCGACAACTATCTCGTCTCGGAGGACTCCCCCGGCTACGAGTGGCAGCAGGAAGCGACCACCGGTGGCGAGTCGCTCAACGTGAGCATGTTCGAGGATTACGAGGACTGGGGCAACAGCATCGGTCAGGCCGGACTGGGAAAACCGGCCACCGGGACGTGGCGCTCGCAGGACACCGAGAACGTCATCCCGATTCAGGTCATCCGCAGCCCGCTCATCGAGGCGGTCGCCAACGGCGGGACCGACGCGCCCCAGCCAATCGTTGACTGGGTGCAGGCAAGTACCGAGGAGGGGTTCATCGCGTGGCTCAACAAATGCACCCACTTCTGCTGTGTGCCGGGGTTCAAGCAGGACTCCGCCTCCGCAAAGTTCGAGGCCGAGGACGCCGTCTACTGCGCCTGTCACCAGTCCGTCTACGACCCGTTCAGCATCGCCCGGACGCTCTTCGTCGCCCGCCCCCGCCCGGACTGATTCCCGTGGCCGACGATACTGCTGACAGGACCGAACCGGACGAAAGCGACGAGCCAGCTGAATCGACCGAACCGGACGCCGGCGACGAGCCAGCTGAATCGACCGAACCGGACGCCGGCGACGAGCCAGCCGCTGACGACGCGACGTTCGCCGAGCGCCTGGAGAACGCCCGAAGCCTCATTGACGACGAGACGACGGCCTGTTACGTCGGCGTCGTGCGCGAGGGCCGCGAGGTGGACTCGACGTTCGCCCAGCAGGCCGGCGACGCCCAGGAAGAGGGGATGCAGGCACTCTCCCTGCTCGCCTCGCATCTCCGGCTGGTCGCCGACGAGGCGAACGTCGAGTACGCGACGGTCGCCGGCGACGCCGCAACGCTTGCGGAACAACTGGACGAAGAGCCGTAGATCGGGTGCTGTGCCGCGGTCCGTCTCGGTCGGGCTACCCGCCGCTGACAGGTGGGAACAGCGCGAGTTCGTCGTCCTCGGACAGGGGCGCGTCCACGTCGACGGCGTCGCCGTTCCGGAGCAGATTGACGTGGTCCCGAAGCTCCCCGTCCTCGGTCAGGACCCGGCCGGCGAGCGCTGGCCGGGCCTCCAGCAGCGCGTCGAGCGCGTCGCCCACGGACTCACCGTCGACGTCGACCTCCACGGTTCGGCCGTCGGCCGCTTCGGCGAGGTCAGCAAAGAGCTTCCACTGCATGGGCGGTGGTCGGCGACGGGTGGCCAAGAGGGTTGCGCTGTGGCACGTCTCCGCGGCTGGTTACTCTGCGTCGAGTCCCCGGTTCACGACAGCGACGTCACAGTCCACGTCCCTGAGGCGCTCGAACGTCGGCGGCGACACCAGCCGGGACGCCGTCGAGCGGTCGCCCGAGGCCCCCAGCACCACCAGGTCGTAGCTCTCGGCGTTCGCCTCGATGAACGTCGTCACGTCTGCCCGGGCGACGCGGGTCTCGATGGGACCGTCGAACGCCTCGACGACGTTGGCCAGCACGTTCTCCGCGCGACGGCGCTCGACCTCCCGGTTGATGCAGGTACAGGCGCTCACGCTCCCCAACCTCCCGGCGAGACGTGTCGCGAAATCCACCATCGCGTGCGCCGAATCCCCGGGGCGAGCGATGGGGAGGAGTACCCGTTTCCAGCGCGTCGGGCCTGTCGAGCGGTGCGCAATCGCGTCGATGGGGCCGCCGAGCACCGTCCGGACGTACGGCGAGAGCGCACCCTGCTGTTCCTCGTAGGGCGCGACGACGAGGTCGCAGTTCGTCCGCCGGGCCGTGTCGATAGCCGTGGCAGCCGGGTCGCCAGCGGCGACGACCGAGTCACAGGGCACGCCCACACGCGTCCGAATCCGGTTTGCGAGCGTGTCCAGCGCCTCCGCGGCGTCACGGACGCGTTCGGCGTCGTTGGCATGGAGTTCGGTCGGGTCGAGCCCCCCGCCCCGTTCACTGCCGAGCGAGTCACCATCGCCGTCGGCCAGCACGTCGAGCAGGACCACCTTTCCCGCCTTGTGGGCGGCGGCGAGGCGGGCGGCGAGCATCGCGGTCTGTTCGGCCGCGTCGCCCCGCACCGGGACGAGCACGTGGTCGTCGCTCTGGGTCGTCCGGTAGAGGTAGGCGGCGCGTTGCTCGTAGAACCCCTCGCGCCAGAACAGGAACACCGCCGCGACCAGGGTCGTCGAGAGGAAGACGCTCACCACGTAGGCGCCACGCGGGCCGAGGGTGATGCCGAACCCCGGAACGAGCTGGACCGCGATGGGTTCGATGCTGGCCACCTCGATGACCAGCACCAGCAGCGCCGAGGAGAACGCCGACGCCTCCTCGACGTCGAGTACCCAGGTGACGACGGCGGTCAGGGCGATAGCGCCCGCGGCGGCGACGGGGTTGACCGCGACGGCGGCCGGCGTCGGCAGCACGAGGCTGGCGGCCTCGAACGAGACGAGCCCACAGAGCGCCCCCAGCGTCAGCCCGCCGACGAAGCGCCGGGGCGAGGCGTACTCGCTCTCGGGCCGGGCAAACAGCGTGTACGTGCCCGACGCCAGCGGCGGGAAGAGGAGATACGGCAGCGCGCTGACGGAGTTCGAGAGGTAGGTGACGATGCCGATCAGCAGCGGGACGAACAGCAGCACCGAGAGGTGGATGAGGTTGTTCGTGTTCTCGGCCCAGCGCCGGAATTCCGCGAGTTCGCGCCGCTCAAGCCGTCGCAGCCGCCGGGGGGCTGCAACCATCACGTCGCGGACCCGCTGCCAGACCGGGAGCAGTGCGTCGCGGAACGGTTGACAGACCGAGAGCAGTGCGTCGCGGAGTCGCCGTCGCATCTGTTCAGAGCGCGGCGACGGCGTCGAGCGAGATGCGGATGGCCCGCTCGACGTTGTTCCTCGCCTTCTCGGGCAGTTCATCGCCCTCGGTCTCGCCTTTCTGGGTCCCCTTCACGAGATTGCCGTCGACGGTGCAGATGGCGCCGGCGCGCATCCCCTTCCGGCGGGCCAGCGAGAACACCGCCGCGGCCTCCATCTCGATGCAGAGCAGGTTCGCGTCCTCCCAGTCGTCGACGAACCCCGGGTTCTCGTTGTAGAACGCGTCGTCGGAGACGATGGGACCGACGTGGACGGTGGCCCCGGAGGGGCCGGACCTGGTCGTGTCGGCGTCGTCCGACACGACCCCCTCGTTGGCTTTCGCGGACTCCACGAGATCGGTCAGCACGTCGTAATCCGGCACGGCCGGGTAGGCGACGGACTCGTAGCGCTTGCTGGTGCCTTCCTCCTTGGCGGCGCCGGTGGCGACGACCATGTCGCCGATTTCGATGTCTTCCTGCAGCGCGCCGGTTGTGCCGACGCGGATGACCGTCTCGACGCCGACGTTTTGGAGCTCCTCGACGGCGATGGCCGCGGAGGGACAGCCGATACCCGTCGAGCAGATGGTCAGCGGCGTCCCGTCGTACGTCGCGTTGACGACCTTGTACTCGCGGTTCTCCGAAACCGCCTCGACGTTCTCACAGTGGGCGGCGATGCGGTCGACGCGTCCGGGGTCGCCCGGGATGAGGGCGACGTCGTTGAGTTCGCCCTCCGACACGAGCAGGTGGGGCTGTTTGGCCATACCCCCGGATGCCGGCGGCGGCGCCAAAAACGCCGCGGTCCAGGCCGTTCACGGATTAGTGAGCGAACGTACAGCTGTCTGACGCGGCTCGGGGTTTCTTGGTCGCGGCCGCGGATTTCTCAGCGCATGGCCCAGCGCGACCAGCAGCCCAGCCGCGGGTTGCAAGCCTGCTTCAGGCCACGGCTCCCCGACCGCCTGGAGCGGCTGCTGTTCGAGTCGGGGAAGCCGGGCCGGCCGAGCGTGGGTGAGACGGTTGTCGACCGACTTGACGAGTTGCTCGTCATCGCCGGCTTCCGCCTCCTGCTGGTCGCGCTGTTCGTGGATCTGGTCACCAGCGACGTGCTCTGGATGGCCGCGTTCAACCTCCTGCTCGGCCTGCCGGTGCTTTCGGTCACGGTGTACCAGTTTCTCGACGCGGGGCACGCGCTGGGGGAGACCACACTCCGTGACCGGCTGACCGAGTGGCGCCGTGACGGGCGGTGGTACAGCAAACAGCACCGGGACGCTGATGAAGACGGCCGGCTCTGATTCGCGGTCCTCGCCCCAATCTACAGTCGTTTCCGCATCTCGACGACCGTTCCCGGAACCTCGCCGCCGAACTCGTGAGTCGTCTCGCGCAGCCGTTCGTAGCCGTGGCCCTCGTAGAACGGCACCGCGTTCAGCGACGCCGTCAGCACGTTCGTTCCGACACCACGGGCCTCCAGTTCATGGAGCACCGCGGTGCCGACCCCTTCGCCAGCACGCTCCGGGGCGACGTACATCGCCCTGATCTCCGCCTCGGCGGCGACGTCGTAGCCATCGGGCTCACCGACCCGGAGTTCCCCGAAGCCCACTACCGGACCCTCTTCGCGGTGGCTGCTTGCGTCGTCGACGGCGACGAGGAACTCCACATCCTCGCCGTCGACCGAATACTCCCTGGGGTCGCGGTCCTCGTCGCCGACCCACGCGGCTACCTGCGCCTCGTCGTAGGCGGCCGGCCCGAGTACCCGGACGGAGGCCACGTGGACATCCCGGACGGCGCGCCTGTCGTCCGGCGTCGCGTCGCGAACGTCGACCATAGTCCAAAGTTGTGCGATAATGCCCTTTGTCTGTCGGTGCTGCAGGTGGGCTGTCGAACTGCCGCCATGACGTGAAAGCGCCGACAAACGTTTTTCACGAAGGGAGGCAACCTGCCGCCATGTCCACTTGGCGGGCGGTCGCAAGCGTCCTCGCCGGGATGCTCGTCACCGTCGTGACGGTGGCCGCGTCCATCGTCCTGCTCCCGTTCATCGGGTTCGGAGCTGCCGAACTCGTGGGGAACTGGCTCCCCGCCTGGGTGTTCCTCCTGCCGCTGGCGCTCAGTGCCATCGTTGGCGGCGCGATAACGGGGGTTCTCCAGGGGGCGACCCCGCGGCGGAGCGCGATACTCGGCAGTGTCGCGACGGGGCTCGGCCTGACAGTCATCGGCGCCGTCGCCGGACTCCTCTTCCTCGTGTTGATGCTGGGGATGACGCCCGCACACGGCCAGGAGACGAACCTCGCCGAGACCACACGGACGATGGCGATGCTCGGTGGCGGGGTCGGGCTTGTCGCCGGCGCCGTGTTCGGCGCCATCGGCGGTGCGAGCGGGCACATCGGTCGGCAGAAACTCGGGTCGTGAGCGGTGTGAGTCCGGAGGACCGCGGACTGGCTCTACGTACCACGCACCTCCAAGATATTCATTAAGTGGTGAGGGGCCAGGCCGCAGACCAGGTCGAGTCAGAATTCGGCGTTGTTCACAAATTGGGTTCGGCCCTTATTTACCACACTCTTCCATTCAATTCGTCTTTAAAGGCTGCTTTTGTGAGACAATCATCTTTTTATGATATGGAAAAAGGCGGCCTATTCATTACTCTATACGACAAGGAAACTCTCAAACTGTACCTTGATGAAGGGGTGTATGGCCAGCATATGACCCCACAGGAAGGGGAGCCGTCCTCCCAGAGCGCTCACTACAAGACGCTCGCAGACTACGCAGCTGCCCGCGAAGGAAAACACGTATTCTTCTTCCTTGACCGCGAAATCTACTACGGCGGACAAATCGTCGGCTCTGACGAACACGGGGCTTTCTACATCAACGGCAAAAAGAGTCCAATGGGCCGCAAAGCAGACGCCCCGCTCGTGTGGGATGAATCTACACGAGACAACTACGGCGAGACTGATGAGCCTGGAGTCTTCGACGCCGGTGGAGAACGCGGCGAGAAGTGCCAGCCCTTCCTCATACAGTTTGAGGATGACCGGGACATGGCCGGGCGCTACATTATCTCCGACCAGCTCTACTTCGAACTCGGAGAATATCCCTACCCGCTTCCTTCGAACAGTATCGCTGGCATGGGCTTCTGTACAATCACACCTGCTGAGACAAACGTTCTGCTTGACCTACTTGAGAACGACCACGAAGGTGAGATTGAGACGGGTAGCGAGCAACCCGTCAAGTTGGTGGGCGAACCTGTGCCATTCTCGCCGAAATACGGTGTTGACTCAGCTGAGGAAGCTCACCCCGAAGCCCACCTTGAGGCTTCCCTCATTGCGAATCCAGATCTCCTACCAGACCATATGCAGCCCGACGGCGCAACGATATGCCGGCAAGTCCCAATCTCCCCGTTCAAGCCCGCAGACATGGACCAAGCCGATGTGTGCTACTTCAAAGAGGACATGATTCGGGATGGGACAATTCCGAACACCGTCCTCGAACTGAAAATTCGGAAGGCTGGGAAATCGGCGGCGCTACAGGTTAAGCGGTACCTTATGTGGCTTCATGACCGACTCGGGGAAGACGCAAAGCAGATCAATATTCACGTCTATGCTCCTGGGTACACCAGTACGTTTGACGGCTATATTCCCGACGAACTGCTGACACAAGTAGAGAAATACAACTTTACTGAGAACAGCCCACAATGGAAGGTCTAACTTTTTAGCTAAAGTCGGCTAGCCCTTTCTGAACTTTGCCGCGCTGGTGGTACTCGGGAACGTTGGTAGCGATGATCTCGTCTACCTCGTCCCGATTCGTAGCGTCACTATTAATCGCTCTCGTCGCGCCCTCAATCTCCACTGAGAAGCCAACGTCGTCGTACATCTCGTACATAACTCCGCTGTTGCTCAATATAACGTGGACGCCCTGCTCGTCAAGCTCTGACGCTAAGTCGAGCAAGCGCTGCTGGTCGTCCCTGTCGAAACCCTCCTTCGAGTAGTCATTGAAGGATGCCGTTGGACTCATTGGTTCATACGGTGGGTCGAAATACACCAGGTCGCCTTTTTCGACCTCATCGAGAATGTATTCAAAGTCGCTGTTGAAAATCTCCGTCGCCTCCAGAACCTTTCTCACCTCGCGGATACGGTCTGCCTGCACCCAATCCGGATTTGAATAGCTACCAATCGGGGTATTGAAACCACCGCTACTGTTCTCGCGATAGAGCCCATTGTAGCAAGTTCGGTTGAGATAGAGTAAGATTGCAGCTTCCTCGATGGGGTCGAAGTCGTCGTCGTATGGACGTTTATTGAATATCGCTCTCTGCTGGTAGTAGTAATTCTTGATTTCCCTCCCCTTGTGGTTCTTCTCTGCATAGTCGCGGTCCTCGTCCGGCTCTGACTGGGGGTCATCGAACGAGCGCAAGCAGTCTATGAGTTCGTCGGGGTTGTCCCGAACTTGTTGGTAGAAATTGATGAGCCGCGTGTTGGTGTCGTTGATTGTCCCGTTCACTGGTTCAAGGTCGAAGAACAGGGCTCCACCGCCAAAGAACGGCTCATGGAAGTGTTCGTAGGACTGGGGGAACCTAGCGTACAGCTCGTCTAACAACTGCCGCTTGCCACCTGCCCACTTCAGAACCGGCTGTACCATTATAGTAGAATAGCTCGGTCATGGTTGATAAATCCCCCGTTCAATATATCTTGTGCGGTTGGAGTTCCGGGGCATATTAACAGAACAACACACAATCTGGGAATAGTGGCACCCGACCGAGACGAAGATACAGGGCGATTCAGCGCTGAATACAGCGTTGAGGCGTTCTTGCAGGCCGTCCACGAATTAGAGACTGCCACAACCTCAAATGTTGCCAAGAACGTCGGTTGTTCCTACGACTTGGCATATCGGCGACTCCACAAGTTAGAGGAAGACGGAGAACTGACTAAACAACGGGTCGGGGGCAGTTTCGTGTGGACACGGAAGGAGTAGTATGGCGAGATACACTAAGGGAGATGAGGTGCGAGTTGATATTCCCGATGTTTCTGACCCAGACCACGAGGAATATCATGGTCTCCAAGGTGAAATTGTCAGAGTCCTGTATGACGAGGCGAGTGAGGTCACGGGTGACGAACGTGACAATATCGTCTATCGCATCCAGTTTTCGGAGGGTGACACCGCAGATTTCAGGTTGCAGGACTTGCGTCCTCCCTTTGACCCTGAATAACGAATGGCCGTTCACCGAGAGCCACCCACGAACAGAACTTTGAACGCCAAACTCACCCAGTAATCGTGAACAGCAACAGGTTGTGCGCCCCCGGGCCCAACCCGACTGCCGCCACCAGCGCCAGGAGCAGCCGGCCCTCCGCAGGCTCGTCCCGAACGTACTCCACCATCACCGTGACGACGAAACAGGCAAGCACCGCCTTCACGACGACGAACAGCCACGCCGCGCCCAGCAGGTCGGCAGTGGGCAGCAGCGCGCCGAACTCGATGATGGCCCGCGAGAGCGGCGTCCGCTCGGTTGCGCCGAGCACGTCGATGCCGATGGCCGTCGAGACGCCGTCGACGCTGTGAGCGACCACCGCGAGCGCGCCCGCTGTGCCGGTCACCCGCACCTCGGGGCGGACCCGCTTGAGCCCAGTCCAGACCACCGCGCCGAGGCCGACGCCGAGCACCG
>CAYXXM010000011.1:0-18330 GCA_964469085.1 uncultured Haloferacaceae archaeon | reverse complement strand
ACCCTTCCGGCGGAGGTTCTCGATCTCGCTTTCGGCCTTCTCGGCGTCCATCCCGATCTCGCCCGCCCGGTCGAGCACCTCCTCGATCGGGGCCCCCTCGTCGTACTCCTGCTCCACGTCGGAGATGAGTTCCCGGATGGATTTGATACGGTCGCGCTGGGACTTGCTGGTCCCCGTCTCGACGACGTCGGCGTCAAACTCGCCCGTCTCGGGGTCGACGCCGATGTCCCGCAGACAGGACTCCACGATGTCGGTCGCGCGCTCGGCGTCCTTCATCTCCACCGTGTCCGAGAGTCGCACGCGGGCGCTGGACTCCGCCAGCCGGACGAGCGCCTCCAGTTGCCGGGCCGTCACCGGAACCGGCGAATCCTCGTCCATCCCCTCCGAGCGCAGGTTGACGTAGAACTCCTCGATGGCCTCCTTGGCCTCCTCGGTCATCGTCGGATAGACGTTGCGCTTGGCGTAGGCGATGTACTTGCGCAGCAGTTCCGAGCCGATATCTGGGGCGACCTCTTCGGTGACGGAGTCGACCTCCTCGGCGGTGAACTCCGAGGTGGGGTTCTCCTTGCGCTGGGTGTTGAGTTCGCCCGCGTAGTTCGTTTTCAGGATGTGCTGGGCCAGCCGGCTGTCGTGGTCCGGGTCGGGCTGGTCGGTGACGGTGAAGATGAGGTCGAACCGGGAGATGAGCGCCGGTTCCAGGTCGATCTGCTCGCCGATGGGTTCGTACTGGTCGAACCGCCCGTATTTCGGGTTCGCGGCGCCAAGCAGCGAACACCGGCTCTTGAGGGTGGCGTTGATGCCCGCCTTGGAGACGGAGATCTGCTGCTGTTCGAGCCCCTCGTGCATGGCCGAGCGATCAGAGCTATCCATCTTGTCGAGTTCGTCGACTGCGGCGATGCCCTTGTCAGCGAGCACCAGCGCCCCCGCTTCCAGCGTCCACTGCTGGCCGTCGCCGAAGTCGTCGCGGACGGCAGCAGCGGTTAGCCCGGCGGCCGACGAACCCTTCCCGGAGGTGTACACCGACCGCGGCGCAACCTGTTCGACGTAGGAAATCATCTGGCTCTTCCCGGTACCGGGGTCCCCGATCAGCAACAGGTGCAGGTCCCCCCGGATGCGCGAGCCGTCGGGAAGATTCTTCGTCACGCCCGAGAACAGCTGGAGCACCATCGCGAGTTTCTCCTCGTCGTAGCCGTAGATGGCCGGGGCGATGGAGCCGACCATCCGGTCGTAGATGTCGGAGTCGTTCGAGAGTTCGACGATATCCGCGATATCCTCGTCGGTGATGTCCATGTCCTCGAACTCCTCGTCCTCCATCTCGACGGTGACCCCGTCCATGTAGAGGTCGAACAGGGACGTCTTCTCCTGGCCCTGGGTCACCTGCTCGATGTGGAGTACGCCCGTCACCGTCACGTGGTCGCCGGCGGTGACGTCTCCGGTGATGTCGTCCTCGATGTCCACGTCGATGTTCTGGGGCGTTTCGCCGCCTCGCAGCCCCTCAGGGCTCTCCTGTACCCGGAGCTTCTGGGAGTCGACGAACTCCGACTGGTCGTGGTTGACGGTGAACGGCCCCTGGCGCTCACAGCCCTGGCACTCGTGGGGCTCCTGGAACCCCGAATCGGACTGGGGGATGTAGCTCATCGTGCCACAGCGCTGGCACTCGAAGGCGGCCTCGGTCACTTTCGGCCGGACGTCAGTGGCCTTCCGGATGATGCCAGTGACCGACACCAGCGAGCCGATGTGGTCGTCCTGCACCCGGAGGTTCCGGATGTCGACGGTGTGCTCCCGGGGGAGGTTCCGGAGGCGGACGTGTGCCTGTCCGAGACTCACGTCGGCGGGCAGGTCGTAGAGGCGCAGCGCCTCCTCCGCGTACTCCCGCATCTGGTCGGGCTTTGCCAGATAGTCCTCGGCGATATCCCGGTCGAAGGTGAAGAGGTCGTTGTAGTCGACGTAGAGCGAGCGCCGCTCGTTGGGGTACTCCTGGGCGAGCCGACCCACCGCCTCGCGGCGGTAGTTCCGGTAGAACTGGATAAACCGCTCGGTGAGTTCCTGGTTCCCAGCCTGAGCCATTGTACCACCGTTAGAGGCCTCATTGGTTAAGAGCTATCGCCTTCGGTTACCCACGCGCTCTCAGGAGCGACCGTCTCACGACACACGGGTTTCGACACGGACGGACTGCGGTCCCGGCGAATACGGAGGGATTCCGCCCCCGGCGAAACAGTTAAGCCTGGTGCAGCCATGCGTACGATTGACATGGCCATCAGTGGTGAAGACCTGAAACGACGAGCGGGCGTCGAACGTGTGCTCTCGTGGTTCGACACGGAGGACGAAGAGCTCACCACCGAAGAAGCCTACCAGACGCTGGAAGACGAGTACCTCTACTGACCACCGGCGCCCGACCCGTCGAGGCGGGTCGTAGCGACTGTTGGCCACGCTTGTGACGCGAGCTTCCGCGTCGCGTTTCGGACGGATCCTGCCTCTCAGCCGTTCGGCTGTGCGCTGCCCCGTTCGGCCATCATCTCCGCCGCACGGTCGGCCCAGCCCGAGAACTGGAAGCCGGAGGCGACGACGCCGCCCATCCATAGATACGTTGCAGCGATAGCGACGTAGGACCCGAGCGCGCCCCAGCCGAGCAGCACCCCCAGCAGGTAGGTTAGCCCCAGCTGGAGGCCGAAGACGCCAGTTACCCGGGCGAGGAAGGGGATGCGCGTCTCGCTCGCGCCCTGGAGACAGCCCGAGAGCACCGAGAAGACGACAAGACCGGCCGCCGTCAGCCCGTACACCTGCGCGAAGTCGACGGCGAACCGGACGGTTTCGGGGTCCTCGGTGAACAGGCGGACGAAGTCGTCGGCCGCGACCACGAGGCCGAGGCCGATGACGCCGACCGTGGCGACGCCGAGGCCCGCGACGGCCCAGCCCTCGAACCGCGCGCCGGCCGGGTCACCCTCGCCGAGGCGCTGCCCCACGACGACGCTGGCGGCGACGTTGTAGCCCCGCGAGAGCGGGCCCGTCACCTGCTGGTACATCCGTCGCCCGATCTGGAAGCCGGCGTTGACAGGTTGGCCAAAGCCCAGCAGGATGGCGTTGAACGGGAACTCCGCGACCGTCGACGCCATTCCCTCGCCGATTTTCGGGGCGCTGACGATGACGAGCTGTTTGGCGATGATGAGGTCCTTCGGCCACGCGAAGGACGCCTCCGACCAGTCCGTCGCGATGGCCAGACAGAGCATCGACGCGGTGAACACGTTCGCCCCGGCGGTTGGCGCCACCGCCGATGATGCCGAGACGGGGGAGTCCCAGCGGGGCGAACCCGAGACCCAATCCGAGGCTGCCGAGGATATTGACCCCGTTGGCGACGACGTTGACGTACATCGGCGTCCGGGTGTCGCCGGTGCCCTGCAGCGACCGCGCGGCGATGAGCGCGACGTGGCGGGCGGGCGCGGTGGCGAAGATGATGGCGAGATACGTCGAGCCGAGTGCGACGACCTGGTCGCTGGCTCCGAGCAACCGGATGGCTGGGCCGCCGAGGAAGACGCCGAACAGCACGAACGGGATACCGAGCAGGAGGCCCAGCAGGATGCCCTGGGTGATGGCCTCGTTCCGGTTCGCCTCGGCGGCAGCGCCGGTGTCCTGACTCGACAGCGCGATGGTGCCGCCACCGAGCCCCAGTCCGATGCGGAGTGGGAGCCGGGCGTACAGATCTGCGAGGCCGATGGCGACGACGCTCGCGGGGTTGAACGTCGCGGTGACGACGACGTCGACGGTCCGCATCAGCGTGCGGAACGTCTGCTCGGCCATCACCGGCCACGCGAGCGAGAGCACCCGCTTCCAGACGGCGCGAACGCGGGGCCAGTCCATGGCCGGTCCTGACGTGGCCCCGCCTTCACGCTGCCGAAACCGGCGCGTTCGGGGTGGAACAGTCGGTGGCGTTTTGCCCTCCCCTCCGCAATTGGGGGGCGTGTCGGACCTCGAGGACTGGCGCGCGGCCCTCGCGGAGGCGGGGGAGCTCACCCCCGAGATAGCCGAAGCCATTCTCGACGTCCACGGCGACAGGGGCTCCCGGGCCATCGAGGCAGTCTCGGAGAGCCGGGTGAAGGAGTACCGCGATTTCACCGTCGTCGTCGGTCACGGCGACGAGTACGTCGTCGAGGAGGGCGGCTGTACCTGTGCGGATTCGGCCTACAACGTCGACCAGGAGCAGGGCGAACGCTGCTGGCACGCCCTGGCGGTCGACATCGCGGAGCGCGTGGGGCAGGTCGACCATCACGACATGTGGTACTCCGACGTCCGAGAGTTCATCTGACCGTGTCGACGGTGTTGACGATTGGTCGGCGGCGCCAGCGATTGGTCGACGAGGCCAGCGATTCGTTGACGAGGCCAGCGATTCGTTGACGGCGCCAGCGATTTTTCACCGGAACCAGCGATTCGTCGACGACTCCAGCGTCTCGCCAACGGGACTACCCCCTATCCACCGGAAACCTCTCGCGTCGGGGAGTCAGAAAGGTAAAGACGGTTCGCCAGAAATCACTCAGTATGCCGGAATGTCCGCTCGCCGATGACTGTCCCAGCTTCTCAGAACGCATCGAGGGCATGGGCTGTCAGCACTACGGCGACAAAGGGGGTGCGGAGTGGTGTAACCACTACGACATGCCCATCAACGAGCTGAAGGAACAGCCCGTGAAGCCGGGCCAGGAGATCGTCGTCGACGTGACCGACATCCACGAGAGCGGGGCGGGCGTCGGCCGGACGGACGACGGGTTTATCGTACTGATCGACGGGCTGCTCCCGGAGTGCCGCGCGAAGGTCCGAATCGACCAGGTGATGTCCAACCACGCGAAGGCGAAGAAGGTCGTGGAGAAACTGCCGATGGAGGACGAGGAGGGCGAGGCGGACGACGGAGACGAGGCGGCCGATACTGAGGGCGAGGCGGCCGACGACGAGGCCGAGGATGAGGAATCGGCCGAGGACGAGCGGCCCAGTCGAGCCGACCGCGAGCGCCTCGGGTCCCGCGACAACTTCTGGGGCGGCGACAGCGGCTGAGCCTCGGGGCGGCGAAAGCGGCTCCCAGACGAACTGTATCTTTTTCACCTCTCGCCGCTGACTGCGAGGTATGACCCAGGGCGACGCCGCCGACGGCGAGGGGCACTCCGACGGCGAGCGCCAGCCCGACAGCGCCCGCGACGCCGACCGGGACGGGGCGGCCGTCGACGCAAGCGAACTGCTCTCGCAGGCGGGCTTCGAGGCCGACCAGAACGTCCTCACCCGCCGCCAGGCACAGGTACTCGCGCTCCGGGAGCGGGGTGTCCGGCAGGCGGTCATCGCTGACCGGCTCGGCACCTCCCGGGCGAACGTCTCTAGCGTCGAGGCCAGCGCCCGCGAGAACGTGGCGAAGGCCCGTGAGACCGTCTCCTTCGCGGAGGCGCTCGCAGCGCCGGTCAGGGTCGCCGTGGACCCGGGCACGGACCTCTACGACCTCCCGGAACTGGTGTACGACGCCTGCGACGAATCGGGGATGAAAGTGGGCTACGCGGCCCCGGACCTGATGAAGGTCGTCAGCGACGCCGCCGGCGACGCCGTCAGCGGCCGGGAGGTGCGCGAGGAACTCCTCGTGAGCGTCACGAGCGACGGGCAGGTACGGGTGCGGCGCTCGCACGAACCGTAACCCGGTCGAACGCAGCTGGTTCTGTCCGGCAACCCGCAGCACTTGCCGTCTCCCGGTCAGCTCAGGACTCTACCTCCGGTCAGCTCAGGACTCTCCCTCCGGTCAGCTCAGAACTTGCCGTCATCGTTCGGCTCAGAACTTGCCGTCCTCTTTCAGCAGCGCCACGGCCTCCCGGACCCGCTGGGCCTCGCCCTTCGGCACAACCAGCACCCGGTTGTCGTAGGCGACGACGGCCAGGCCGGAGACGCCGACCAGCGAGACGTGTGTGTCGTCGGTCGCGACGACGTTCTCCGCGGCGTCGATGGTGAGGTGCTCGCCGATGGCGACGTTGCCGTCGCCGTCCTGTGGACGTACCCTGTCGAGTGCGTCCCAGGAGCCCAGGTCGTCCCAGGAGAAGGCCGCAGGAACGACCGCCGCGTCGTCAACTCGCTCGAGCACCGCATAGTCGACGGAGACGGGGTCCACCGCGTCGAATCCAGCCGCCGGGTTGCCCGCATCGAGCGCCTCGACGAGCGGCCCGAGCGGCGAGTCCGCAGCAGCCGACAGAAACGCGGCCGGGGTCCACGCGAAGATGCCGCTGTTCCAGTAGTAGCCGGCGTCGACGTACGTCGCGGCGGTATCGCTGTCGGGTTTCTCGTGGAACCGTGCGAGATCGGTGAAGGCGACGCCGGTCTGGGTCTCCCGCTGCGCCCCCGGCTCGATGTAGCCGTAGCCCGTGTCCGGCCGTTCGGGCGTCACTCCGAAGGTGACGAGCCGACCCGTCGCGGCCGCGACACTCGCGCCGCGGGCCATCGTCTGTTGGAACACGTTCGGGTCGGCAACGTGGTGGTCGCTGGGCATCGCTACGACGACGAGTTGCTCGCCGGTGGTTTCACCCATCGGTTCGGCTCCGTAACGTTCCCGAATCTGGTGGGTCGCGTAGGCAAGCGCCGGCCCGGTGTCTTTCCCCGCTGGCTCGACGATGACCTCGGCGTCGGGTGCGTGCTCGGGAATCTCGTCAGCGAAGTCGGGTCTGGTGCTGACGACGAGTTCGTCCGCGAACCCCGCACGGTCGGCGGTGCGGGACAACAACGACTCGTCGCCGCCGATGGGGAGGAACTGTTTGGGCCGGTCGCCGCGACTGGCGGGATAGAGCCGCGAGCCGATGCCCCCGGCGAGAACGAGCGCGACGGTCTTCATAGCGGTACGTGGCGGCGGAGGCTGTTCAACCCCGGGGCTCTGGCAGCAACGCCGCCGGCGAGCCGAAACGCGACATCCAGACCCGTGCACCTACCACGTCTCGACGACGCCCTCGCGGATGTCCTCCGCACAGCCCCGGCAGTCGGGGTGGTCGGCGTCGAAACACGCCGGCGTCCCGTCGCTGTCGACGACGACGGCGCGGCGCTCGGCGTGGCGCCGACAGACGAGTTTGGCCCGCCCCGCGTCGTCGGTCGGCAGGTCGAACCCCTCGGCGTGCCCCTCGCGATAGGCCGTCCGGGCGTCCTCGAACTGCCGACCCGCGCTGCGGAGTTTCGTCTTGATGAACCGCTCGAGCCGGTCGTCCATAGCCGGAAATGTGGGCCCCGATTCAAAGGCTCGTCGGCATCCCGGGCGAACCGTCACAGCACGCAGGTGAGGCGGTGGTGGCTACAAACGGGCACTATGGGGCTCATAGCCGGGGATTTCAGTTCCACCGTGGCTGCGGAATTTTAAATAGGATAAGGCACCAACACCCGTACGCCTCCCAACGAAACACAGGGCGGAGGCAGACCACTATGAGCGAGTTGGAGACACACGCAGCGGAGATAGCCGAACAGTTCTCGGACCAGATAGCAATCGAACAGGAAGCCGTCGAGGAGCGCCTCCAGACGCTCGTCGGGGAGTACCGCGTGCCACTCGAGGAGGCACGCCGGAGCGTCGTCAGCCACTACCTCGACGAGGCGGGCATGGAGCGCGACGAACTCGGCAGCGGCGACAGCGAGGAGACCCTGCTGGGCGAGATCGACGCGGACGAACAGTGGGTCGACCTGCAGGTGCAGGTCGCCGACCTCTGGGAGCCCGGCCACGAGTCCATCGCCCAGGTGGGCCTGCTGGGCGACGAGAGCGGGACGATGAAGTTCGTCGCCTTCGACACCTCGGACCTCCCCGAACTCGAGGAGGGTCAGAGCTACGCGCTCTCGAACGTCGTGACCGACGAGTACGAGGGGAGCTACTCGGTGAAGCTCAACAAGACGACCGGCATCACCGAACTCGACGAGGAGATCGAAGTCGGCGACGACGCGACGACGGTCTCGGGCGCGCTGGTCGACATCCAGTCCGGCTCGGGGCTCATCAAGCGCTGTCCCGAGGAGGACTGCACCCGCGTGCTCCAGAACGGTCGCTGTTCGGAGCACGGTGAGGTAGAGGGGGAGTTCGACCTCCGCATCAAGGCGGTGCTGGACGACGGCACCGCCGTCCACGAGGTCATCTTCGACAAGGAGATGACCGAGGAACTGACCGGCGTCGAAATCGACGAGGCAAAGCAGATGGCGAAGGACGCCCTCGACACGACCGTCGTGGTCGAGGAGATGGAGGGCGACCTACTGGGCCAGTACTTCGAGGTCACCGGCCCGGTGTTCGGCCGGTACGTGCTGGTCGACGAGTTCGCGCGCCAGAGCGAGCCAGCCGACCCCGAACCAGTGCTGATCAAAGCGAGGTCGATATAGATGTCCACCAACGACACCCCCATGCGCGAAGTCGCGCGTCGCGTCTACGCCGCCGAGTTCAACGACGCCAGTCACACGTTCAAGGAGTCCGAGGACGAGCGAGCGCCCGCCTACCAGCTACTCCCGACCGGAGAGCAGGCGAACCGGGTGTTCTTCGTCGGGACGCTGACCGAGAAGGAGGACATCGGCGAGGACAACGAGTACTGGCGGGGTCGGATCGTTGACCCCACCGGGACGTTCTTCGTCTACGCCGGCCAGTACCAGCCGGAAGCAGCCTCCACGCTGCGTGATCTCGAACCGCCCGCGTACGTCGCCGTCGTCGGCAAGCCGCGAACGTACGAGACCGACGACGGCAGCGTGAACGTCTCCGTCCGGCCGGAGTCAATCACCGTCGTCGACGCGACGGTCCGGGACCGCTGGGTCGTCGAGACGGCCGAGCGCACGGTCGAGCGCGTCGGCGCGTTCGACGACGAGGGGAACGAGTACGCCCGGATGGCCGAGGACCGCTATGACCTCGACCCCGGGCAGTATCTGGACGCCGCGGTCGACGCGCTCCAGTCGATGGACGAGGAAGCGTCGGCTGACGCCGACGCCGAGGAACCGGCCGAGCCGACGCCGTAGTCGGCTATCGGCCTTCCGTAGTCCGTGTTCTTGATGCCCCTGACGAGCAGCTGTAGTCACCTTTATTAGTCAACGGTCTGTCCTTCCGGTCGTCTTCTCACGGCAGGAGCCGCAGGACTGGCCTGCGCCCTGCCGGCCGCCGCCCGTCAGCGGTATTGACAGATGGCACGGAACACGGCGGATGGACCTGACGCATCGGGCGGTGAACGGGCGAACAGTGACGACGAGGCCTTCGGGGTTGACTCAGGGGTCGGTGGCGCGAAGACGAGTGAACGTCCGTCATTCGCCGAGCACGCTGGGGCACACACCGAGTCTCCGGTGTTCGCACTCCTCCAGCGGTATCTCCCGGAGAGGCGGACGGTGTTCAGCGTGGCTGTCGTGGCAACGATTGGGTGGCGGCTGGCGAACCTCGCGGCACCGTACCTGTTGGGGCTGTTCGTCGACGCGTTCCTCGTCGGTGGGTCGCTCTCGGTCGCGTTCCTGCCGGATGGCTGGATACCCCCCACGACCCGGGAACAGTTCGGACTCCTGCTGGGGTTGTTCGTAATCGTGAGTGTTGCGAACGTCGGAGCCAACGCGGTCCGGATCGCCGTGTGGCGGTGGTTCCAACAGTCGGTGATGCACGAACTCCGAGTCGAGACGTACCAGGCGGTGAGTCGGCTCGACGTTGCGTTCTTCGAGGCGGAGCAGACAGGCGATGTGATGAGCGTACTGAACAACGACGTGAATCAGCTCCGTGAATTTCTGAACGACGGGCTCCAGCGCCTGCTCCAGTCGACGGCGTTCTTCCTCGCGCTGCTCGCGGCGATGCTCGCGCTGCACTGGCAGCTGACATTGGTCGTCTTCGCCCTCGTTCCGACGATGGTCGGCCTCGTCGCCGTCTACAGTCGGGCCGTCGAGCCCCGGTACGACCGCCGGAGAGCGGTCGTCGGGCGGCTGAACGCCCGTATCGGTAGCACCGTCGAAGGAATCGAGACGGTGAAGGCTGCACCTGCTGAGGACACCGAGCGTGAACGGTTGGAAACGGATTCACGGGCGTTCTGGCGTGCCGACTGGGCCGCCGCGAAGCTGGCTGCGGTGTTCCAGCCGGCGAAGCAGGCCATCTCGGTTGCGACGATGGTGGTGGTCGTCGGTGTCGGCGGATCGTGGCTCCTGTTCGGACCGCCCGGACCGTTCGACCGTCCGCTCTCAGCGGGCACGTTCGTCGTCTTCTACTTCTACAGCCAGATGGTCGTCGGTCAGTCCTCGCGGCTCGGCGACGTGGCGGATAGCTACGTGGACGCGTCGGCTTCCGCGAAACGAGTGCTTGGCCTCCTTCATTATCCGGGAGCCGAAAACCGAACGGGAAGCGAAGTCAACGAAGGAGGAACCGACGAACCGACGAGCCTCAGCGGACCCATTGAGTATCAGGACGTGACGTTCACGTACTCCGAAGCTGATGCGCCGGCGATCCGGAACGTCTCTTTTACCGTCGACGACGGCGCGTTCGTCGGATTGGTCGGCCCGACCGGTGCAGGAAAATCGACCGTGCTGAAGCTGCTCCTCCGGTTCTACGAGCCGGATACGGGACGTATCACCACCGACGGTGTCGACATCGATGCTGTCCCCGCTGAGCGTGTACGAGAAGGGATTGGTTACGTGGGCCAGGAGCCGTTCCTCTTTGACGGCACGGTACGAGAGAATATCTCGTACGGCTCCGAACCTGTTGACGATGCCGCGGTCGTCGAGGCGGCGAAGGCGGCACGCGCGCACCAGTTCATCACCGACTTCCGGGACGGCTACGATACCGAAATCGGCGAACGTGGCGTGACGCTTTCCGGTGGGCAGCGCCAGCGGCTCGCGATTACGCGGGCGGTTGTCGACGACCCGGCGATTCTGCTGCTCGACGAGGCGACGAGCCACGTCGACAACCGAACGGAGCTCCTGCTCCAGGAAAGTCTCGCGACGCTCCGGGAAGGTCGGACGACGATTGCCGTCGCCCATCGGCTTTCGACGGTACGCGAGGCCGACCGGCTGCTCGTCTTCGAGGACGGCAGAGTCGTGGAGAACGGCGCTCACGAGGAGCTGCTTGCGGCTGAGGGGCTCTATGCATCGCTCTGGCGGCTTCACGTCGGCGAGTCCACGTCACCGGCAGGGAACGCGGATGCGCTATCGCTCCGCGAGGCGCGGTCTGAAAGATAGCGCTACCGCTCTCCAATCAGTTGGGTTTCGGTCGGGAGCACCGTCGCTCGCCGGTCAAATAAACGCAGAAATCCGCTAACGAATCGTCCGACTTACAGTCGGGTGAGGTTCGTCGCGCGGGGGCCCTTATCGGCCTGTTCGATGTCGAATTCGACTTCCTGTCCCTCTTCGAGGTCGGGGCCGCCCACGTCTTCCATGTGGAAGAACACGTCGTCGTCAGCGTCCTCTGTCTCGATGAATCCGTAGCCGCCAGTGTCGTTGAAGAAATCAACGGTTCCAGTCGCCATTGCGACCGAAACAATGGCGGCCTGGGGGATAACCTTTTCGAGAGAACGGCTACCACGGGTGGGGCCGGCAGAGCGGCTATCCATCGTTCGGCCACAATCGCCTGCGGAGAGGGGGATGAGCGGCGAAACGAACCTCGTTCCCCCGGTGGTTACTCTCTCGCGCTACCCGGAGAGCGCCTGTTTGGCGTCCCGGGCTTTTCTGGCCATCTCCTGGTCGCCCTCGACATCGGCGAGGGACTCGACGGCTTCCAGCCGCCTGATCGCCTGGTCGAGAAACGACAGAATGTCTCCGGAGTAGGCGTACACCATGTACTCGGCGGTCATGGTGTCGACGATGGCGTCGGGGCCCATCCCCTCGGCCCGGAGTTCGAGCAGGTAGGTGATGAACTTCCGCTCCGGATGGCCACAGTAGGGGTTGTTGTCGCAGTCACAGTCGAGGAAATCCTCGGCGAAGTCGAGCACCTTCTCGCGGGTTGCCTCGTCGAGTTTCTCGATGCCGTCACCGGTGAACAGCAGGTCCATCGTCGCCCCCGAGAACGCCCCCCGGGGGATGGACCGCTCTAACTGGGAGGAGAGCTGCTGGTGATTTTTGACGTAGATCTTGTCGGTGACGGCCACTGTCAGTCGCTACGCGGTTCGTTTTGAAAAGCCTCCTGCTCCCGCGCTCTGTGTCGGGCTCTCACGGCATCGTGAATGTCGTAACGTATTTCCCTCGAACTGTGGTAGCGAAAGGTGTGTCCGGGCTGGGGTAGTGGTATCCTTCAGCCTTGTGGGGGCTGAGACGCGGGTTCGATTCCCGCGCCCGGACCTTCTGTCTCCGAGCAACGGCCGCGAGGAGACTGCCGTCTGTCGTGCGGGAATCGAAGCAGGGAACGAAGCGTAGCGGAGTGACTGAGGTTCGATTCCCGCGCCCGGACCTGTTCTGCTGGGAACGAACGTGAGCAGCGAACAGTCAATTGAGCGGAATCGAGCCCTGCCAGTCGCGCGCAGCGAACGTGTGAGCGAGCAGTTAGACGCGCGCAGCTAAAGGGACTCTCGGGCCGGACGGCGCCCAATCTGTTTCCTGCACGGATGAGCCGGCCAGACCAACCGGTAGCATTTACATCAGGGAGTATAGATGAAGACTCACGCATGACCGGCGGTGTCGAGCGGAGTTCTCTCCCCCTCGCGATTCGGACCGCGTTCGTCGGCGACGACCCGGCCGTCGCCGACCGGGTGGAGGCATTGCTCGGAACTGCCGACGACATCACGGTGTCGACGGCGGCCACCGCCGACAGCATCGAGCCCGCACAGCTCGACTGCCTCATCACCGACGACGAACGCCGGGGCCAGGCGCACGCCCGTGACACGGGGCTTCCCGTGGTACTGTTCGTCCCGGAGGGCGGCGGGAAAACGGCGTTGCCGGACGGCGACACAGCGGTTGCGCCGGACGACGCCACGAACGGGCTGCTGGACAACGTTGCCGCGTCGGAGGTGGTCCGGGAGCGCCACGTCAACCAGCGGGGTGAGCCGCTGCGGACGCGTCTCCGGAACGTGGTTGCCCGTGGTCGGGTGCCACCAGATGCGGCCCCCCAGTCGCTGGCTGAACCGGGCAGTACCGAGGACAGCGACGTCCCACTGACGGGGGCGACCTCTCGGTCGCTGTTCGAGAACGCCCCGTCGAGCATCGCCTTCATCGAATACGACGATGGCCCGAAGATCCGGCGGGTCAACGCCGCATTCGAGGCGACGTTCGGCATCGACCGGACTGAGGCGGTCGGCAGGAACATCGACCACATCGTCACGGCGCCAGGCCAGCGTGCGGACGCCATCAGAATCAGCGAGTCGGCACACGCCGGGGACCTCACGGAGGCCGAAGTCACTCGCCAGACGGTCGACGGTCCCCGGGAGTTCCGCTTGCGGTTGATCCCTGTCGACAATGAGGCCGAGTCAGCCGACCGCCGGTTCGCGGTCTATACCGATATCACTGAACGGAAACGCCGGGAGGAGCAGTTACACCTGACGAACGAGCGCATCTCCCGGATTCACGGGATTGCCCACCGCCTCCAGCGTGCCCAGACGGAAGCGGAGGTCCACGAGGAGACGGTGGGGGCGGCCATCGACATCCTGGAGTTCGACTGGTGCGCCACGACGCGCGCGCTCGACGACCGGTTCGAAATCGTCGCGAGGTCGGGCTCGGGTGCGTTCGAGGGGGATGACGAGCCGTTCGGCCTCGACGAGGGTGTGGGCGGTCGCGTCTACCAGTCCGGCGAGACGGCGGTCATCGACGACGTGCGCGAGGAGGCCGCCGTCGACCCGCCCGACGACGCCATCCGGGCGGCGCTCACGGCGCCCATCGGGAAGTACGGCTTCTTCCAGGCGCTCTCCTCGACAGCGGGGGCGTTCGACGAGAACGACCGGGAACTCGTGGAACTCCTGGTGACACACACCCAGGAGGCGTTCGAGCGCCTCGACCGCGAGGCCGAACTCGAACGGATGAACGACCGGGTCTCCAAACTTCACGCCGCCGCCCACCGCTTCCAGAGCGCCGAAGACGAGGCCGCGGTGTACGACGAAACCGTCGCCGCAGCCATCGACATTCTGGAGTTCGACTGGTGTGTGACCAGCCAGCCACGGGACGGACGGTTCGAGCTGACAGCAGCGTCCGAGGCGAGTCCGTTCAGAGTGGGAGAGGCGCCGCTTGCGGTGGACGAAGGGACCAGCAGTCGGGCGTTCGACACGGGCGAAACCGACGTGACCGACGACGTGTTGGCCGACGCGGACGGCAACCCGGTAGACGAGGCCATCCGGTCGGCGCTGACGGTGCCGATGGGGCGGTTCGGCATCTTCCAGGCCGTCTCCTCGGAGGTGGCCGCGTTCGACGAGCACGACCGGGAGCTCGCTGAACTGCTCGTGTCCCACACGCAGGAGGCGCTCGAATGGCTCGAACGCACCGCCGAACTCGAACAACAGAACGAGCGACTCGACCAGTTCGCAAGCGCCGTGAGCCACGACCTCCGCAACCCGTTGAACGTCGCACAGGGCCGGGTCCGCATCGCCAGCGAAACCGGGGAGCTGACGCACCTCGAGGACGCCGAGGAGGCGCTGGGGCGGATGAACAGTATCATCGACGACGTGCTGGCGCTCGCTCGCGAGCAGCTATCTGTCGACCCCGCACCGGTCGACATCGACCAGGTCGCGTGGACCGCGTGGTCGATGGTCGACACGGCCAGTGCATCGCTTGCCGTCGAGGCATCTGGGTCGCTGCTGGCCGACGACGCCAGGCTCCACCGCCTGCTGGAGAATCTCTTCCGCAACTGTATCGAACACGGCGACGCCGACACGGTCACCGTCGAAGAGCTGGTTGACGGCTTCGCGGTGGTCGACGACGGTGTCGGGTTCGCGGACGGAGTCGACGCCTTCCGATCCGGTGAGTCCACCGGCGGCGGCACCGGTCTCGGCCTCGCCATCGTTCGGCGCATTGCCGAGGCACACGATTGGCAGGTGACGGCGGCGAACGGGCAGACCGGGGCGCGAATCGAGGTCCGCGACGTCGAGGAGGTCTGACGGGAGCGCGGGGTCCGCTACCGGCTGAACGGCGTTGCGCCCGGCCCCAGCGAGTCCCCGGTGCTGGCGCCGCTGGACTGGATGATGTCGAACGCCGTCATCAGGTCCGTCCGGGAGATGATGCCACAGAGTTCGCCCTCGGCGTCGATGACCGGGAGCCGACCGATGCCGTTGCGCTGCATCGTCTGCAGCGCCTCCAGCGCGTCCGAGTCGGGCGTGACGGTGACGATGTCCTCCGCCATCACGTCCGCGACGGTCATCGCCTCTCGCTCGACCTCCTTCACGCTCTGGGCGTCGCCGAGGGTCACCATCCCGACGAGTCGACCGTTTTCGACCACCGGGTAGCCCGTGTGGCGCTCAGTGAACATGCGGTGGATGAGTTCGGCGACGCTTTCCTCGGTCGAGATTGTGTGGAGGTCGCCCGCCCCGGTCATCACGTCGCGCACGGTGACGCCGCGGAACGCCGCCCGCATCACGGTCTGCTGGGCCTCGCCCGCCGCGCCCATGTAGATGAAGAAGGCCAGCGCGAGCATGTAGAGGTTGAAGTTGAACAGGCCGAACAGGCCGAGCAGAATCGCGAACCCCTTCCCGACCTCGGCGGCGATCTGGGTCGCCCGCGCGTACGAACGGGTGCGGGCAAGCAGCGCCCTGAGGACGCGGCCACCGTCCATCGGGAACCCCGGCAGCATGTTGAACGCCGCGAGGACGATGTTCATCAGCGCGAGGTAGCCGAGCAGGAACGCGATTGCGGGCTGACCACCGGGCACGAGGGTGAACGCGATGTAGGACCCGATGCCGAGCGCGATGCTGACGATGGGGCCGGCGATTGCGACCTGGAGTTCGATCTTCCAGTCCTCGGGCATGTCGCTGAAGCTGGCGACGCCGCCGAGGAGCCAGAGCGTGATGGAGTCGATATCGTAGCCGTACTGCATTGCGACCAGCGAGTGGCCGAACTCGTGGAACAGGATACAGGCGAACAGGCCGATAGCGGCGACCCCGCCCAGTGCGAACGGGAACAGCCCGTTCGTGAGGGCAACCGGGTCGATACCCGCGTCGAGAAGCCCGTTCAGCAGCTGCTCGACGATGAGTTTCACGTCGCTCCCGATGAGGTAGGCAAACAGCGGCAGTATCAGGAGGAACGTGGCGTCGAGCTTTATCGGGATGCCGAACGCGCTCCCGATGCGAACACCCTTCATGGGGAACCGTTCGGGACGGCGGGGCAAAAAGGGGTGCGCTCGTGGCTCAGGCTCGCCCGACTGGTTCGGCGTCGGTCACATCGTTTACGTCCGGGTAGCCGAACATACGGGTATGGGCGAGACCCAACCAGTCCTCAAACGCGCCGCGGAGATCGAGTACGAGCACCTCGACGCCGCCGAGGGGATGTCCAGGGGCGTTCTGCTGGACGAGAGCGACGGTGCGCCGACCTTCGCCATCCGCCGGTTCGTGCTCGACGCCGGTGCGTCGGTGCCACGACACACGAACGACGTCGAACACGAACAGTACGTCCTGGAGGGCGAGTACACCGTGGGCATCGAGGAGGCGCGCGACGATGGCGGGACGACGGAGCGGGAGTACACTGTCTCGGCGGGCGACTCGCTCCTCATTCCTGCCGGCGCTGTCCACTGGTACCGAAACGAGGGTACTGACCAGGGTGCGTTCCTCTGTGCGGTGCCGAACGGCGACGACGAGATTCGACTCCAAGAGTAGATATCGCTCCGGTAACGGGCAATCTGGTCCGCAGGCAGCCGGTCAGCCTGTGTCCTGTCCGCCTGACCAGTGCCAGTCAGCCTGCGTCCTACCCGCCTGCCCTTTGCCGGTCAGTCTGCGCCCTGCCCGCCAGACCAGTGCCGGTCAGTCTGCCACAACCACGGCGTCAACGCTGTTGCTGTCGAGGGGTCGCCGCGTGACCATCGACCCGCAGTCGGGGCAGGTGAGCGTCAGCCGGTCACCAAGCTCCGTTTCGGTCTCCGATTCGGTCCAATCGCCGTCCGGCGGGCTCTCGTGCCCGCAGACCGCACAGAACAGCGCGGCCTTCTGTCGCGTGGAGGGATTCATTACTAAAATGGACGTGTCGAAGGTGGGTAAAGCCTCTGTGAGGATGGCTCCCAGTACCACGCGGGCGGTAGTTTTCCTCTCGTACGGGCCGGCGGCCGACGCTCACGACCTCCCCGGCGCGCACCGTATCCCTGAAATACCCGCTCGCCGTAGCCGTAGTCGTGTCACAGCAGGTCGCCCGCGTCGAGACGCTCTTCCTCCACGAGTCCGGCGACGACTTCCTGGTCGTCGTCGTTCGTGACGACACGAGGGTGTTCCGCGGGACGCTCGAACTCAAGCAGACCGACGCTGGCCCCCGGCCACGGCGCTTCCACCGGACCGGGGATGCCGACAACGAGCCGTTACGCCCCGAGGAGTTCGTCGAACTCGCCCGCAGCGCGAACCGCATCCGCATCTCCCAGCAGACCTCCACCGACGGCCGCGAGCGCCTCCAGGCCATGCTGGAGGGCTACCAGCAGGAAGCGCTGGTCGTCCGAACCTGCCGCTACTGTGCGAACGCCGGGCGGTACTCGCCGATAACCGAGGAGTCGGCCATCGCGACCGACCGCGACCACATCTGTCAGGACTGCGCCGTCGAGGAACTCGAACGCGAACTCGCGTTCAAGGGACAGTTCACCGGCGCCGCACAGGAACGCCTGGAGGCGCTGCTGCTGGAGGTCCAGGACCTGGACCGCATCATCGACCTGCTCCAGGGCGAACTCGACCCCGACCTCACGCAGTTCGACACCATCTCGGCGACGACTGACGAGGTAGACCGGTACCCGACACGCGACCTGGACCTCCACCCGGTCCTGCAGGAGATGGTCGAGGACCGGTTCGACCACCTGCTCCCGGTTCAGAGCCTCGCTGTCGAGAACGGGCTGTTCGGCGCCGAGCACGTTTCCGGCGAGCGCACGGGCGGGACGGCAGCGCGAGCACAGGGCCGCGACCAGCTGTTGGTCTCCGCCACGGCGACGGGGAAGACCCTCGTCGGCGAACTCGCTGGCGTGGACCGGGCGCTCCGCGGCGAGGGGACGATGCTGTTTCTCGTCCCGCTGGTGGCGCTGGCCAACCAGAAACACGAGGACTTCGAGGCCCGATACGGCGACCATCTCGACGTGACTCTCCGGGTCGGCGGCTCCCGGGTGACTGGCTCGGGCGCGCAGTTCGACCCGAACGCCGACATCATCGTGGGCACCTACGAGGGGATCGACCACGGGCTCCGGACGGGCAAGGACATGGGCGACATCGGCACCGTCGTCATCGACGAGATTCACTCGCTGAAGGAGGGTGAGCGAGGCCACCGCCTCGACGGGAT
>CAYXXM010000010.1:13403-18642 GCA_964469085.1 uncultured Haloferacaceae archaeon | reverse complement strand
TCCGAGCCAGGATGGCCGAACGGTAAGGCGCACGCCTGGAAAGCGTGTTCCCTTCCGGGATTCTGGGTTCAAATCCCAGTCCTGGCGTTCTCCGCAGTCACTGTGAGTGAGGAGCGACAGCGACGAGCGAGCCGACTGCGGAGAACGGCGACGAGTGGATTTGAACACGCGAGTCACAGCCCGTCGCCGAGCGTAGCGAGGCGACCGGACTGTCTCGCCATCGGTTCAAATCCCAGTCCTGGCGTTTCTGACGTCGCCAACTGCGAGCGAAGCGAGCACCGGCGACGACGAACTACTGCCGGATTCTGCGCCCTATCAGTCGCGCACAGCGGTAGCGAGCACGTCTGATTCCGGTTCAAATCCCAGTCCTGGCGTTTCTATCGTCGCCAACCGCGAGCGAAGCGAGCACTGGCGGCGACGAACGACTGCCGGATTCTGCGCCCTATCGGTCGCGCGCAGCGGTAGCGAGCACTGGCGACGGCGACCAGCCTGTTCACCACCGATAACGGCGGTTTTCTCGACTCCCCCTGGAGAACTGCTGTCGGCAATCGGCGATGTGACGGCAGGGAAATGCTCTTTACCATGTGGGACAGTACCACGAATGACGATGCCAGACACGAAAAGCGGCCGTGAACGGAAGGGACGGAACAAGCGCCGTCAACTGGAGTCCGAACTCGCCTCCCGGGACGCCGAAACGACCGTCGACCCGGACGAGGTGCCCGAAGTGAAACCGACCGATGCGGCCGATGCTGAGTTCCTCGACGGCGACGAGGTCGAGGAGACTGAGGAGTAGCTCGTCGCAACCGACGGATCGCGGATTTTTCGCCGACTTCACCGCCGAGAACCGTCCGGTTTCTCCCCGTCAACCTGGGTCGGTGCCGTCGTCCGGCCACAGCCACCGATCCGCCTCCATACTTAAAGCGACGATTTCGCGGGCGTCTCTGGCATGGTACAGCAACCCATGGATACGCTGGGACGGGCCGATGTCAGGTGATTTCACAGGATTCCTCGCCGACAGCCCGTCGCCCCGCTCCGTGAGGTTTATATAGAACCACGGACAATCGATGGCTGAACATGAGTCAACGACAGCGAATGGGAGGACAGCCGATGATCATCATGGGCGAGGACTCTCAGCGGGTCAAAGACGAGGAAGCGCAGGACTACAACATCTCTGCGGCGCGGGCCGTCGCCGAGTCGGTCCGGTCGACGCTCGGGCCGAAAGGGATGGACAAGATGCTCGTCGACTCGATGGGCGACGTGACCATCACGAACGACGGTGTCACCATCCTCGAGGAGATGGACATCGACAACCCGACGGCCGAGATGATCATCGAGGTCGCCGAAACGCAGGAGGAGGAGGCCGGCGACGGCACGACGACCGCTGTCGCCATCGCGGGCGAACTCCTCAAGAACGCCGAGGAGCTCCTCGACCAGGAGATCCACCCCACCGCCGTCATCAAGGGGTTCCACCTCGCGAGCGAGCAGGCCCGCGCGGAGGTCGAGGACATCTCGCGTGACGTCGACGCGGACGACATCGACCTGCTCCAGAAGGTTGCCGAGACCTCGATGACCGGCAAGGGCGCCGAACTCGACAAGGAGCACCTCGCAGAGCTCATCGTCGAGGCCGTCAGCGCGGTCACCGTCGAGGCCGACGACGGCTCCCACGTCGTCGACCTGGCGAACCTGAACGTCGAGACGCAGAAGGGCCGCGCCGTCACCGAGAGCGAACTGCTCAACGGCGCCGTCGTCTCGAAGGACCCCGTCCACGACAACATGCCGGTCGAGGTCGAGGGCCAGACGCTGCTGCTGAACGAGGCAATCGAGGTCGAGGAGACCGACGTCGACACGAACGTCTCCATCGACTCGCCCGATCAGCTCCAATCGTTCCTCGACCAGGAGGAGAAGCAGCTTCGCGAGAAGGTCGACCAGATCGTCGAGGCCGGCGCTGACGTGGTGTTCTGTCAGAAGGGCATCGACGACCTCGCACAGCATTACCTCGCCAAGGAGGGCATCCTCGCGCTCCGTCGCGTGAAGTCCTCGGACGTCAGCTTCCTGCGGAACGTCCTGGGCGGTAGCGTCGTCAGCGACCTCAACAGTCTGACCGAGGACGACCTCGGCTTCGGCTCGACCACCCGCGACGAGGACGACGAGCTGTTCTACGTCGAGGGCGAGAACGCCCACGGCGTCTCGCTCCTGCTCCGCGGCTCGACCGACCACGTGGTCGACGAACTCGAGCGCGGCGTCTCCGACGCGCTGGACGTCGTCTCCACCACCGTCTCCGACGGCCGCGTCGTCGCCGGCGGCGGCGCAATCGAGGTCGAACTCGCCAGCCGCCTGCGCGAGTTCGCCGACAGCGTCACCGGTCGCGAACAGCTCGCGGTCGAGGCGTTCGCCGACTCGCTGGAACTCGTGCCCCGTGTGCTCGCCGAGAACGCGGGTCTCGACTCCATCGACACGCTGGTCGACCTCCGGGCCGCCCACGAGGGTGGCGACCAGACGGCCGGCCTGAACGTGTTCAGCGGCGACATCGAGGACACCTACGAGGGTGGCGTCGTCGAGCCGGCCCACTCCAAGGAGCAGGCGCTGACGAGCGCCACCGAGGCGGCGAACCTCGTGCTCAAAATCGACGACATCATCGCCGCGGGCGACCTCTCCACCGCTGGCGACGACGAGGAAGGCGGCGCCCCCGGCGGCGGCATGGGCGGCATGGGTGGCATGGGCGGCGCGATGTAACCGAGGGCGACTGAAAGGAGCCCTCGAAAAGCTGAGCGGGGAGCGCTTTGCGCGACCCGCGAAGCAATCTCTCGGAGACAGATTTCACGTACGCAGTCGAGCTTTGCTCGACTACGCCGATGTAACCGAGGGCGACTGAAAGGAGCCCTCGATACGGCTCGCGGGGAGCTTCGTGACCCGCGAGCCGCCGTCGCGTCACCCGACCCACCGCTGCACCGCTCGTCGATTTCACTCTCCCGTTTTCACGCAGATAGCCGGCACACTGTCTCGTCGAACGCAGTTGCTCACGCCCCCATCACGTCGTGACCTGCAGACGGCTGCATCCCGAACCGCTCGGGACGCCTGCGGCGGTGTTCGCGGACTGGACGATACGGTGGCCTAGCGGACCCCGCCTCCTTTTAGCCTCACGGCCCCCACGCATAGCCAATGCAGGAGGCCACCCACGACGAACTCGCGGGCGTCGTCGACCTCTTCGCGGCGCTCACCCGCGAGGAACTGGAGCAGGCGCTGGTCGAACTCGCCTACCGCCAGGGCGATGACGTGCGGGAGGAGGCCGTCGCCGCCGCCATCGCCGAGGCGACCCGGGAGTACTACCTGGTCGAACTGCCCGCTGCCGCCGTCACCGGCAAGGTGGATTCGGCGGAGGCGCTCGTCGTCGGCCCCGTCGCGTTCCCCACGCTGCCGCCCGATGGCGAGGACCTGCCCCACATCCTCGACGTGCCCACCCGCTCTGTCGACCGAGCGGCCGCTGTCGAAACCGTTGTCGACCAGCTCCGGCGAGACGGCGCGACGGCCGTCGACGAGGGCGACGCGGAGCGGGCCGCGCATCTCGCGGACGTGACCTACGACCTCGAAGCGTGGGGGCCGGTCGATCTGTCGGAGACCCGGGACCGACTGGTCTCGGTCACCGAGTAGCCTCCGGCGCCTGACGACGAAGCGCTTTACCCCGCCGACCGCGTGGAGCGGGTATGGAGCTGTCGGGCGTTCGGGAGCGGGAGCCGGTCACCGTCGCGGAGGCCGAGCGCTGGGCGGGGGTGCTCGCGCCGGTGCTCGAACGCGCCGGCGAGGCCCACCTGCTGTTCACCAAGCGCGCCGACCATCTCGGGGAACACCCCGGACAGATGTCGTTCCCGGGCGGTGGCCGGGAGCCGTCGGACGCGGACCTGGCGGCGACCGCCCGCCGCGAGGGCGAGGAGGAGATCGACCTCCGTGACGAGGAGATCAGCGTCGTCGGCCGACTGGACGACATCACCACGGTCACTGGCTACGGCATCCGCCCGTTCATCGCGGAAATCCCCGACCGGGCGTACGACCCCGACGAGCGCGAGGTGGCCGAAATCGTGGTACTCCCCGTCGCCGACCTCACCGACCTCGCCAACTACGAGTCCGAGCGCCGGGAACACCCACACCGCGGCGACGTCCGCCTCCACTTCTTCCACGTCGACGGCTACACGGTCTGGGGGGCAACGGGGCGGCTCCTCGTCCAACTGCTCGAACTGACGACCGACTGGTCGGTGCCCGAGGCGGTCGACCGCGTCGTCGACCCGGACGCCGATTTGCCCGTTTAAGGGCTTCCAACTGAAGGAGCCAGTTCGCGGGGGCCCGCCGCTCACCCCACGACGACAGGCTTTTCCGACCGACCGGGTTATCAGAGCGTGCATGGCCGCACAGGCGATGGGTCGCGTTCCGCGCCCGCTATAGCTCGAGTCGTTCCGTAGCGTCACGTACCCGCAGAACCACCAGTTGCGAGTCCCCGCTATGACCACGCCAGAACCCACCAGCGACGGCACCGCCCAGCGAACACGCAGTGACAGCACTGGGGAGTCGCCGCTCGTGCGGGCAGGCGTCGACGCCGTCGCGCTGAAGCCAACCGAGTGTGACATCACGCGGGCGGTCGACCTCCCGGTGTCGACGCTCGTCGTCGATTACGAGGGCCGCGACGCGCTGCCGGAGGGCGAGACGCTCCAGCACCTCGCAACCGATGTCTCGGTGCGGGTCACCACGCCAGTTCGGGCGGAAGGGTTCGACCCCCTCGGCGACGACAGCCTCGACGCCGCACTCCCGGCCGAAGTCGGGCGCGTGCTGGTCGCGGGCCACGGTGTGTATCTCTCCGAGACGGAAGCCGCCCGCGCGATTGCGCCGCGGTTCGGGGCCGCCCGAGAGTGCCATCCCGACGCGTGGGTCGGCACCGAGAGCGTCGAGCGCGTCGCACTCGCCGCCGGCGGCACCCAGTTCGAACTGCTCTCACGCTCGACGGCCGCGGATGTCCGGGCGCTCCGAGCCGCCGGGTTCGAGGGGGAGGTCGCGTGCTACGCGCCGACGGTGCTGACCGACGACGAGGACGAACTCCTCGACGCGGTTGGCGGCTACGTTTCCCGGCGTGGACCTGTCAGACGGGCGCTGCCCGGAGGCGACGCGTCCCGGGCAGGCGCGTCGGACGAAGGCGACGCGAACCGAACAGGCGCGTCGGCCGAAGGCGACGCGACCGGAGCAACCGCGTCGGACG
>CAYXXM010000010.1:1966-13303 GCA_964469085.1 uncultured Haloferacaceae archaeon | reverse complement strand
CCGCGTCGGACGACGGGCCAATCACCGATTCGGGGGCGACCGGCCGGACCCGCGACGTGCTGCTCGCGGCGAGCCGTGATTTCGCGCTCGTCGGCGATGTCGCGACGGTCCGAGAGCGCGTCGAGGGGCTCCGCGCGGCTGGCGCCGACACCGTGGTCGCGTACCCCGCCCGCGGCCTCGACCAGTTCCTCGGCTGAATTCGGCGCGAGCTGCACGACGTCACGCCAGAAACTCCCCGTCGTCGCCGCGAGGGGAGCGGCTAAGTACCGGCGCTCGGAGTATGGGGTATGGAGCCACTTGCGGCGCACACGACGACGACGGCGGCCGACGCGCTCGCGGATGCCCCGGTCGCCCTGCTCCCAACAGGTTCGGTGGAACAGCACGGCCCTGCGCTCCCCCTCTCGACGGATTTCACCGCCGCCGAGGCGGTTGCTCGCGGTGCCGACGGGGACGCGGTCGTGCTCCCCACGGTGCCAGTCGGCGTGAGCAGTCACCACCGGCAGTTCGACGGCACGCTCTGGACCGAGCCCGAAACGTTCGAGCACTACGTCGCGGACATCGTCGCCTCCGTCGCGAGCCACGGCGTCCGGAAGGTTGTCGTGGTCAACGGTCACGGCGGCAACAGCGCGGCACTCCAGCGCGCGGCCCGACGCCTCCGCGAGGACGAGGTGGCGTTCGTCGCGCCGTGGAACTGGTTCGACGCCCTGGAGGGGCTCGACGAGGAGCTGTTCGATTCCGGCATCGGCCACGCAGACGCCATCGAGACGTCGATGATGCTGCACCTCGCCGAGGACCTCGTCCGCGAGGACGCGCTCGCGGCGGCCGAAGCAGGTGCCAGCGACGGCTGGGGCGAATCGGTTCACGGCGCGTCCGTCGGCTTCGACACCGCTGACTTCTCCGAGAGCGGGGCCGTCGGGAGTCCGACCGAGGGGAGCGCCGAGGCGGGCCAGGCGCTCTACGAGCAGGCGACCGACGAGCTCTCGGCGCTGATCGACTGGCTTGCCGCGAGAGCGTTCGCGGAACTCACACCCGAGCCGCATCGATGATAGCGGGCAGAGCCGATGGAGGGCCCCGATGAGGATGGCCGTCGTCGGCGGTGGCGCCGTCGGCGTTACAGTGGCCCACGACCTGGCGGCCGCGGGTGTCGACGTGCGCCTCTACGAACGCGACGAGGAACTGGGCGACGAGCGGCGCAGGCCCCGCGACCGGGTCGAGGGGAGCTCCCACCGCGCTGCGGGCGTACTCGCCCCCCGGCCCACGGACGCGGCTGGCGCCCGCATCGCCGAGCGCGCGATGGAGCGATTCGAGTGGCTGAGCGAGCGGGACCACCGGTTCGGGTTCGAGCCGAGACCGAACGTCACCCTCGTCGCCGAGGGCGAGGACGCAAAGCGGACCGCGCTCCGGGAGCAGGTGGCGGCGGCCCGGGAGCAGGGCGTCGACGTCCACTGCCACGACCCCGCGACCATCGCCGAGCGATTCCCTGGGCTGGAGACGTCGGCCGTTGGGCTGGCTGCCGTCACGGAGAGCGCGGGCTACGTCGTCCCCGGCCCCGGAACGTACGTCGCGGCGATGGCCGACCGCGCTGTGGCGCGCGGCGTCGAGTTGTGGACCGGCGTCGAGGCGACGGTCACCCACCGCGGCGATGGGGCGCGAGTCGACGGCGAGCGCTTCGACGCCGTGGTCGTGGCTGCCGGCGGCTGGAGCAAACAGGTGCTGGCGCCGACGGGGCTGGGGCTCCCGCTCAAACCCTACCGGGTGCAGGCGCTCGTGAGCGACACGGCGTACGACGGGCCGATGGTGCTCGACACCGAGGCTGGCGTCTACTTCCGGCCCCACCCGGACGGGCTGCTGGCGGGCGACGGCACGGTTCCGGTCGAGTGCGACCCGGACGACTGGGAGCCGACCGGCGACGACTGGTTCGTCGACGACGCAACCGCCGCAGTCGAACGCCGGACGGGGGTATCGGTCGAGACCGAGACCGCGTGGGGTGGTATCGCAACGGCGACGCCTGACGGCGAGCCCCTGCTGGGAGAACTGCTGCCGGGGCTCTACGTCGGCGCCGGCTGGCACGGGCACGGGTTCCTCCGCGCGCCAGCGACGGGCGAGACGCTCGCGAAGGCGGTCCTGGGGGAGCAAGGGTTGCCGATGGCGTACGACCCCGACCGGTTCGATGGCGACCGGGAGTTCGAGGTCAGTGAAGGAATGGCGCTGTAACGATGCGGGTGGCCGGGTCCTACGGCTCTTCCTCGGCCGCGCCGGCGTCTTGCTCGCCCGTGTCCGCGGAATCCGGCTCTGCGTCGGCCTCGTCGGAGACGGGCACGTCGGTCGTATCACCGGATTTCGGGATACGGACGCGGAGGGCACCCGCGTCAGTCAGCGTCGCCGACGCCGCGTCGGCGTCGACGGCGTCGGTCGGGAGCTGTGCCTGGCCGGAGAGCGCGAGGCCGCGACCCGGGAACCGCATCTCGAAGGCCTCGTGGAACGGGCGGAAGCGGTCGACCCGGACCTGCACCTCGCCCTCGACGAACCGCACCTGCACGTCCGAGTGGTCGGCGCCCGCGGCGTCGAAGATGACGAGGTACGCGTCATCGCTTTCGAGCAGGTCGTAGACGAGGGGTTTGCGCTCCTGAACCCGGCTCACCCCCCGTCCAACACGCTCCATCACCGACCGGACGGCCGACCCTCCCAGGTCGCCGAGCCCCGTCATAGTTCGATTTCCTCGAGACACGTCGTCCCGCCGCAGAGGGGACAGACGAGGTCGTCGACCGTGTGGTCGTCGGTGATGTCGTAGGTGTAGTGGTTCTCGAACATGTCGAGTTCGCAGTCCTCGTTCGTACAGTCGAGTTCCCTGGTCGCGGGCATAGCACTAAATAGGCCGACTGGCTACTTAACGCTGGCCTCGGGGGCACGACCTGCGTCGACTCAGGGCTCGCCACCAGCCCACCCGAGGGCTTCCTGTTTGCCGCCCGGAACGCCGCTGTCGTCCCCGTCACCGCTCGGGCCGTCCTCGAGTGGTGGCCGGCAGGTCGTGAATGTCTCCTGGTCCTGAAGCACGCTCGTCTGAAGCGCACAGCTATTCTGCAACCGCCCCGTCGACGGCAGCCGAACCGCCGAGGCCCCGAGGTCGTACCGCAGCGACAGCGCTGTCGACAGCGTCGTCCGCTCGTCACGCTGGACGTGGCCCGTGAACCAGTCGGCAACCCGGTCGTTATCGAGTTCGACGACGTAGACCACCTCGCGTAGCTCACGGGGCTCGAGCACCGGGGTTCCGTCTCGCCGGGCGTACGTCCCTTCCTCCGCGACGGTGACAGACTCGGCGTCGAACACGGTCCGTTCGCTCGTCCCGAGCGCGAGGTCGAACCCGGACGGCTCGACGGGGACGCTGACGATACTGCTCGGGTTGTAGAGGAGGAAATGCAGGCGGAGCGTCGTCCGCTCCTCGGTCACCTCGCCCCACGTCGCCCAGCCGCGGCGAACCTCGTAGCCGACGGTGACGTTCTCCGTCGAGGAGTCGTTGCGGCGACGGTCCAGTCGCGAGTCGTGGATGAACCGGTCGCTCACCTCCGCCCGGATGTCGTCCTCGCCCACGGACCGCACGTATCGCCCTTCGACGGCGCTGGCGACGCTGCCGAAACTGCTACGGAACGGCGTCGCGTCCTCGAGCATCGTGCGGTTTCGGGCGGGAAGGGCGGCCGACCCGGAAACCGGCCCAGTCCGGACCGTTAGCGACGGGTCGGTCCGGACCCCAACCGTCTCGTTCGCGCGGACGAACGCCGCCCACCACTGTGTGAGACGCCCCTTTCGAAGGGGTGCGGTGAGGTGGATGGTGCTGTCGCCCGCCGCCAGGGAAACGGCGGCTCGCTCGCCCCGCGCCAGCTCGACGCCGTTTAGCGAAACGGAGTAGGAGACCTGCGCGGTCCGGCCAAGGCTGACCGGCAGGGGGCTGTCGACGTCAAGCGTCGCCATCACTGTGGGCTCACCGGCCTCGGAGCCGCCCCACTCGCCAGCGTTTGCGACGCTGACGTCCGGGTGCTGGAGCACGGCGACGCCGGCAGTCGCCCCCGCGGCAGCGACGAGGAGGCCGGCAAGCAGTGCCCCGGCAGTGAGTCTGTGCATGGTCGGCGCTCGTTCCCGGATAGCGGGCCGCTGCCCGGATAAGTCGTTGGCGGGCGGGCATCGGTGTCGCACTGTCGAGGCCGAGCGGTCACCCACAGACCAAAACCGCTGGCCCTCGAAGGAGTCGTATGGCTCGCCCCCGGCTGGTCTACGACGACGACTGCGGCTTCTGCACCTGGTGTGCGCGGCAGGGGGTACGCTTCGGCGACGTGGCGGCGGTCGGGTTCGGGGAGCTCTCGCCCGACCAGCGGGCGCGACTGCCGCCGGACTGGCGCGAGTCCGCACACCTGCTGACCGACGAGCAGGTGTCCTCCGGCGGTGCCGCCATCCAGGGCGTGCTGGCCAGAATGACCGTGCTGTTCGCCGCGCTGTTCTGGCTGCTGGAGAAGCTCCCCGGCTACGAGCGGATCAGGGAACGGCTCTATCGGTGGGGTGCAGACCACCGGGACTGGTGGGGCAGCGTCGTCAGCGCCGACGGGTTATAGATCCTCGCGGACCTCCCGGAGCACGGCCCGACAGATGGCCCGGTCCCGCAGGGGTGCGCCGGCGAGATACTCGGCGAGAATCTCCCGGAGGAGTTCGACGCGGTCCCGTTCGAGCAGCAGTGTCTGGCCTTCCTCAACCTGTTCGAGCAGGTCGACGGCGACCGGCTCCCGGCTCTCGCCGTCTGCCTGCTGGTCGAGATGGTCGAGCAGCGCTGCGTGCAACACCCACGCCTCCTCCTCGCCGAGGTCGATGGTCGCGCTGTTTTCCTGTTCCGGATCACCCATCGGCGGTTATCGGGGCTGTGACGCCCAGACAGGTATAGTTTCGCCTCGGGTTTACGAATCACAGCCCCGCGCCGACATCTCCAGGTCATCGAGTCGCGTCGCGAGGCTGCTCGCGAGTGCACGCGCCCGTCGGGCAACCGCCTGTCGGGCGTCGAGATTCCCCCGCTGGAGGTGGAGTGAGCGCAGGTAGGAGACCCCATTGAGCGCGACGTACCCCTCCCGGAGCTCGTCGAAGCCCGGCGGGAGCGGTCGGACGGATTCGTACGCGTCGCGGAACACGGCTTCAGGGACGTCGTGGCTCGCCCTCGGGCCGAAAACGGGGAGCACGGTTCGGAGGTAGTCCCACTCCGGAGAGCCGATGAGCGCGTGTTCGAAGTCGATGACGTCGCCATGTTTGGTTCCGACGTGTTTCTCGAAGTAGTTCCCGTGAACCAGCACCGGGTCGTCGACGACGTCGAACAGGTCACGGTTCCTCCGGAGCCAGTCGGCCGCCTCCCGTGCGAGGTGGCCGTAGCCCACCGTGTCGAGATACTGCTCGCGCTTCTCCAGCACGGCGTCCAGCGTGTCGCTCCAGCGCTCGTCCGCGTCGACGGCGAACGTGCCGTCGGCAGTCGCCTGGAGGAGTCCTGTCCGGGGGAACTCCCCCGCCGTTTCGGCGTGGAGCGTCGCCAACCCCCGGCCGAGTACTCTGATGCGCTCTTCGTCGCGCTCCTGCGGTTCCCCGGGGACCTCGTCGCACCAGCGGCCGACGAAGTGGTCGTCACCGACTGCAAGCACCTCCGGCACCGGGATGCTGGTTCTCCTGCCGATGTGCTGGAGGACCCGCGCTTCCCGTTCGGGATGGCCGAGGGGACTGGTCGCCAGCTTGCAGACCGCGCGTTCGTCGCGGAACCGGATCTCGTAGGTCGCGTGCGGGCGAACCCGGTGGAGTTCGCGAACGATCTCGTAGTCGTCGTGACTGCTGAGTGCCTCGTGGACTGGGTGGTGGGGGTCGTTCATGGAGACGCCGTGTGTCGGACGGCAGCCGGCCGGCCGCGGTGCAGTGCCGCGGCTACGGCCGGGAGAAGACGAGCGACACGTGGGGGCTATTCCACAAAAACGTTTCTGCTGGGCGACTTTCAGCGGTCTACTCGAAGGCCGCGATGCCTGTCAGGTCCTGCCCCAGAATCAGGGTGTGGATGTCGTGGGTGCCCTCGTAGGTGTACACCGTCTCCATGTTGGCCATGTGGCGCATCGGCGAGTGGTCAGCGACGATGCCGTTGCCGCCGAGCATCTCCCGGGCGACGGGGGCCTGGTCGCGGGCCATCCGGACGTTGTTGCGCTTGGCCATCGAGACGTGCGTCGGCTCCAGGTCACCACGCTCTTTCAGCTCCGCGAGACGGTAGGCCAGTAGCTGACTCGTCGTGATCTGGGTGGCCATCTCCGCCAGCTTGTCCTGCTGGAGCTGGAACCGGGCGATTGGCCCGCCGAACTGCTCGCGGTCGGTGGCGTAGCTCCGGGCCGTCTCGAAGCAGTCCCGGGCGGCGCCGACGGCGCCCCAGGCGATACCGTAGCGGGCCTGATTGAGACAGGAGAGCGGCCCCTTCATCCCCTCGACGCCGGGCAGGACGTCCTCCTTCGGGACCCGAGCGTCCTGCAGTGCGATTTCGCCCGTGACGGAGGCCCGCAGCGAGAGCTTCTCGTCGATCTTGTTGGTCGTCACGCCGTCGCGGTCCGTCTCGACGAGGAACCCCCGGACGGGGTCGTCATCGGCGGAGCGGTCCTTCGCCCAGACCACCGCCACGTCGGCGATGGGTGAGTTGGTGATCCACGTTTTGGTCCCGTTGAGCACGTACGCGTCGCCGTCGCGACGGGCTTCAGTCTCCATCGCCGAGGGGTTCGAGCCGTGTTCGGGTTCGGTGAGGCCGAAACAGCCCACCGCCTCGCCGGTGCCGAGGGCCGGGAGCCAGCGCTCCTTCTGGTCCTCGCTGCCGAAGGCGTGGATGGGGTACATGACGAGTGCGCCCTGCACGGAGGCCATCGAGCGCAGCCCCGAGTCACACGCCTCCAGTTCCTGCATCAGCAGGCCGTACGCTGTTTCGGAGACGTTCGGTGAGCCGTACCCCTCGAGGTTGGGCGCGTAGAAGCCCAGCTCGCCCATCTCGGTGATGAGGTCGGTGGGGAACGTGCCGTCGAGCCAGTGCTGGCCGATGTCGTCGCGGACCTCGTCCTCGACGAAGCGCCGCGCGGTGTCCCGGATCAGCCGCTCCTCTTCACCGAGGTCGTCCTCCAGGCCGACGTAGTCGAGCATGGCGGTAGTCGGGCACAAGGGGGCAAAAGGGGTTCGCTACGCGGGTGCGTTGCCGTCCCTTCCGGGCAGAAAGCACTTGCCAGCGGCACCGAAAGGGCGGAATATGCGACGCGTTGTCCCTGCACTCGTGTCCCTCCTCCTGCTGTCGGCGGGGTGTGTTGCCGACGGTCCAGCAGCGCCTGCCTCGCCCAACACCTCGTCGTCTCCTGGGTCAACGACGCCGACCGGGACGCCGATGGAGCCGGTGACCTACGCCGTGAGGCCGGGACCGGTCCCCGACGAGTTCGCTTCCCTGAACGTCACGATTCGGGTGCTGTTCGTCGAGAACGGCGAGGAGATCGGCCCCTGCTCACCCGACCTCAACCGCGGGCCGTACAAACCGACGCCGACACCACTTCCCCGGCCGGACGGCGAGTGTGCGACGACCGAGACGGTCACCGTGGACCTGCTCGACGGCGAGCAGTCGCTGGGCCCGTACACGCCGCCGGCCTGGACCAGCGGGCACGCGCTGCTGGTAACGGAGGTAACGGCGACGCTGGATAACGGGACGACGGTCACCGCTATCAAGGGAACCGGGGGCGCTGGGGTGCTCACGTCGACGGACGCGCCTGCGGACGACCGCAACGCCGTCCAGGTGGGTGTCGAAGCCGCCGACGCGGACCTGGCGTACGACTACTACCTCGTCTGGGGGTAGTCAGGCGCTCGCTTCGGCGTTCTCCGCGTCCACGGCGACGCGGCGCGCGTACTGCGTGAAGTTCTCGAACAGCCGCTTGGCCTCACAGGCCGCCTCGTAGTTCGCGGGCGTCACGTCGGAAAGCACGGCGTCGACACGCGCGTCGTCGAGGTCGTCGCGCTTCCCGTCGGCCACCTCTCTGGCGGTGGCGATGTCGTACTCGGGGTGGAACTGCACGCCCCAGGCGTGGCCAGCGCGGAACGCGTGGACGCCGTACTCGTTCTCGGCGAGCAGTTCGGCCGCCCGCGGCAGGTCGACGACGGCGTCGCCGTGGGTCGTGAAGACGGTGAACTCGTCGCCGAGGCCGTCGAGGAGGTCGTCGTCGCTGGCCTCGGGCCGGCGACGGACCTCGTTGTAGCCGAGTTCGAACTCGTCCATGCCCGCGACGCGGCCGCCCAGCGCCTCCGCGAGCACCTGGTGGCCGTAACAGACGCCCAGAATCGGGATGTCGCGCTCGTGGGCCTCGCGCACGTAGTCCACCAGCGGCGGAATCCAGGCCTCGTCCCAGTAGACGGAGGCGCGCGAGCCGGTGACGACGACGCCATCGAACTCGTGGTGGTCGGGCAGGTCGCCATCGGTGGCGTGGAACTCAACCAGGTCGGCGTCGAGCTCCCGGCGGAAGTTCCGGGTGGTGCTCTCGTCGCCGTGGGCGGCGTTGAGCAGGGCGAAGCGGAGCCGGGTCATACCCCATTCACGGGAGCGGTCGCCAAAGGGGTTTTGTCTGTCCCACCTATTTTCCGCGTCGGCTCCGTGCAGCCCGACTCATCGACGATTCCACCGAATATTGGGCCACCATCGATGGAAATCCGCGCTTTCAGTCTTCGTCCGTTGTGGCCAGGGTCGTCACATCGGACGCAGTACCGCCGCTACAGTATATAAACTCTATTTTCTACCGACGGTATATTCTCACAAAATTCCGTAATTATCGAATATAAATGATTTTTTCTACCGACGGTAAACAATACGAATAATTATCACCGGTGTGTTCGAATACCGACCCAATGCTATCAGAACCGGAGCATCTCTCCGGCGGGAAGAAGGAGCGAATCATCCGTGTGCTCCTTGCAGACGGGGATACCGACCGCACGAAGCGCAGAGTCGCCGAACTGGCGAACGTATCCGGAGGGTGGGCCAGAGAGTATACGAAGCGACTCGAACGGAATGGGTTCCTCGATGGGACGGCCCTCGTTGACCCACGGGGACTATACGAGGAATGGCGATCCATTCGGCCGCCGAGAAATCACACCACTGTCTCGTTGCAGCAGCCCGACACGCTACTGCGTGAGACGAACCGTGACTATGCGCTGACGACGTACAGGGCTGAGAACCTCCATCAGGGGTTCCTGTTCCCGTCACGAACGGACTTCTACATCCGGAGCGACGATATCCAGAGCTGGTTGACCATCATCGAGGAAAACGGGATGGTCGGAGGCGGGAACAGTCGCTTGCTCGTGACTGACGAGCAGGTCTTCTACAATGGGAAGACGATCAATGGACTGCATACAGTTTCGATACCTCAGCTGATCGTCGACCTGCTGGATGAAGGGGGGCCATGTGAGGAGGCCGCGGAGAAACTGCTCGACCGATATCACGGAAGCGATTGACGTGGTCGAGAGCTACTACGCGCCCGATGTGACCGAGTACTCCGAACAGGAGCTACGGGCGGTCTTCGAGACAGCAAAGCCGCCCGTAGCGCTCCTCGGCGGCTGGGCGGTTCATCTGCAGGTGACGGACCGCTTCGCCGACGAACACGGTCGACAGTATATCGGGTCCCGCGACATCGACATCGGCGTCCACGTCGACCCCAACTGGAGCAACTCGACTGTGGAGCAGAGACCAGTTGGGCGGACACTCTCCGAAATCGAGTCAGAACTGGACTACAAACCGAGCAGGTTCGGCTTTCTCAAGCAGGTGGACCGCGAGACAGGCGAGCTACTTACGGACGAGGAGGCAGCTGACCGGCCGATGCACCAGCTGTTCTCGCTCTACGTGGACGTGATTCCGGATACGACTGAGTTGGACGCGTTCGAGTCGGCATTCGGATTTCGGCCTCCGGCCGAACCGTTGCTGGCTGATGCATTTGCTGGCCGAGCGACGCCGCTATGTGACCACGTTTCGTGGAGCGTTCCGGAGTCGGCCCTACTCGTCGACCCGGAGCTACTGGCGGCGATGAAGGTCCGCTCGCTGCCGGACCGGGACGAGAGTCACAAACGGGTAAAAGACGTCGCAGACCTGTTCGCACTCCTGTGGTATGCCGGCTCCTTCCGGGAGATGAGTGCGTCCGTCGATGAACTGACCTCCACGACAGACCGGTCGAGGCTCTCCACGGCGGTGAACGACGGCTTGTACACTCAGGCCGGTGGTCTCATCGACGTTCAACCCGGGCAAATCGAAGACGCGGTAGCAACTCTATTCTAAAACGGGAGGTGGCGAAACCCACCGACTGAAACGCGACATCACGCGCCGACGCCCTCGTTCTCGACCAGCCGCCACGCCGCCCCTTCCTCCTCGACGTACCCCCGGTGGACCATCTCCTCGAGCACCTCCTCCAACCGGTCGGGTTGGGCAATCTCCATCTCGATGCGGTCCACCCCGTGGTACTCGCTCAGCAGGCGACGGATTGCCTCCGTGTCGAACACCTCGCCATCGCTCTTCTCCATCGCGCCGGAGATCAGGTCGACCATGTCCTCGAGGAAGTTCCACGGGTAGACCACCCAGGTCCACTCCGCAAGGCGCTCGCCGACGTAGTTTGGCTCGAACTCGGAGGTATCGAGCAGCTGGAGCGTCGCCGTCCGCACCGAGGCGGCGTTGCGCTCCCGGACGTACTCGTCGGCGCGGGAGATCGACCCGCCGGTGTCGGCGATGTCGTCGATGATGAGCACGTCTTTCCCCTCGACGCTCCCCTCCGGCATGGGGTAGCGCACCTCCGCGCCATCGTCCGATTTTTCGGCTGTTCCGACGTAGTGTTCCATCTTCAGACTCGCGAGGTCGTCCAGGCCCAGGAAGTCACAGAGACAGCGGCCGGCGAACCAGCCGCCGCGGGCGAGTGCGACCACCACGTCGGGCTCGAAGGCGTCCTCACGAACGTCGTCGGCCACGTCGCGACAGAGGCCGTAGATGTACTCCCAGTCGGTGACCGTGCAGTCGAACTCCTCGGGAAGGTCACTCATTCGGTCAGCTATCGGGTACGGACTCAGTTAAACGTTCAGAAGCGCGTGCGTGGGCGGTCCGCGGCCGCACAGCCGACGCCGAGAGCGCTGGGCGTCCCTGGGCTGGACTGCGGACGCCGCGGGGACCCCTGTGCGTCCCGCGACTGGACTGCCGACGCCGCGGGGACCCCTGGGCGTCCCGCGACTGGACAGCCGACGCCGCCGGGACCCCTGGGCGTCCCGCGACTGGACAGCCGACGCCGCCGGGACCCCTGGGCG
>CAYXXM010000010.1:0-1866 GCA_964469085.1 uncultured Haloferacaceae archaeon | reverse complement strand
GCCGCCGGGACCCCTGGGCGTCCCGCGACTGGACAGCCGACGCCGCCGGGACCCCCGGGCGTTCCGCGTCGTCACCGCGCCGCTGCCGTGTTTCGGTCGATTCTACCGCGACTCAGCCGCGCCGGGAGACTTGCTGTCGACCCAGTAACTTTTGGTTGGTGGGCGGCTCTGTCGAATCGATGCTGGAGCTGGAGCACGGGTTCCGGGTGTTCGACATCCACACCCGGCTCGACCCCGACGAGGAGGCCGTCGCGGTCCACGGCCGGGATATCTCCCCCGAGCGGTTGGAGCGGGAGATGCACCAGGCGGGGGTCGTGCGCGCGGCCGCCTCTCCCGGCCGGACCCCGGCAGGCGAGGGCTATCTCCGGGCGAACAACGCCGTCGCCAGGCTGAGCGTCGACCGCCCGCTCCTCGCCTTCGCTCGCCTGAACGGGCCACGCAGCGTCGCCGGGGGCATCCCGGGCCGAATCCGGAACCTCGCAGAGAAACCCCACTCCTCCCACACGACCGCCGCAGACGTGGAGCAGTACGCCTACGACGACCGGTATCACGGGTTCACGCTGGACCCCGCCGTCGACGGCCTCCCGACGGAGTCGGTGCTGGAGACGCTCGGCGACGTCGGCGATCCGGTGCTCGTCCACGGCAGCACGCAGTTCAACCCGACGACGGTCGCGGAGACGCTGCTCGATCGGGGATTCCCGGTGGTGCTGACCTCCTTCGGCGGCCATCCGCCCGACCGGGGGCTGATGTGGGACTCGCTTTCCATGCTGGAGGACCACGACGACCTCTACCTGGATACGGCCTACGTCACCTTCCGCGACGTGCTCGAGACGGGGCTGCTCGAACATCCGGACAGAATCCTCTTCGGCAGCGGCGCGCCCGCGGTCCACCCCAACGTCGGGGTGATGGAGATGCTCACGCTGAACGTTCCCGAAGATTCGCTCCGTCGGGTGTTCACCCGGAACCCCGCACGGGTGGTGCCGGGGTTCGACCCTGGCTCAGAGTAGCAGGTTGGCCCGACTGTTCAGAACCGGCCCTCGAGTTTCAGATACACGGCGCCCAGGACGACGCCGTAGGTAAGATGCCAGAGCGCCGACGGTGGCGCGAAGTTGGGGAACGGCGGCGCGCCGGAGAACCCGACCGCCTGGAGCCAGAGCGGCATCACGAGGCCAGCCAGCAGAATCCACGTCGCGAGGCCCCACGCAGCGCCGATACCGACGACCTTCCCGTAGGAGTCGGCGTCGACGGCGCCGATGATGGCGGCGAACACCACACCCAGCACCGCACCGTGTGAGAGGTGGAAGAACAGCCCGGCGGCGACGTTTGCCGGCGGTGCCAGGCCGTAGAGGGCGGGAATCGCCATCGCGACGACCGCTTTCTTCATCGCGAGAACCAGCACACCCATCGCCAGCGCGCCGGTGATGCCGCCGACGACGCCGGCCTTCCAGTCGCCGTCCTTGATACCTTCCGCTGTCCCAGATGCTGTGGACATACGCCCCCGTTCCGCGGGGCCCCCCTTGGCTACTGGGGGCAAATGCATCCGGTTTGCACCGCCGCTCCACTCGCACAACCGTCCACCTTCGGGGGATTCTGCCGGTTTCACCACAGTCGGGCGATCAGTTCGATTCCTCGCTCACCGCCAGTCGTAGGTCGCGACCGCCCGGTCGGAGCGCTGCGAGAGCCCGTATGGATTGCGACTGTCGTCCCGGTCGCGAGCGCGCGCGAGGACGCCGTCGGCAGTGCCTCGCGTGATTCCCTTGATGACGTCGCGGCCGCTCCCGAACCAGGCCGATGGGGTTCCCTCGCCGCGGAGAATCCCGGTAGCGGCGGCGACGGCGTCAGCGGCGGCGTGTGAGAGCGTTCGAC
>CAYXXM010000009.1:0-19522 GCA_964469085.1 uncultured Haloferacaceae archaeon | reverse complement strand
TGCTCATGGGTCGTGTGAGCGGTTCTCCCGGGCATCCACCGACCGAAGGGGTTAACCGTCAAACCCGGTTTTGTAGGGATGTAATGGCGACTGGAACGGTTGACTTCTTCAACGACACGGGCGGTTACGGATTCATCGATACTGAGGACGCGGACGACGACGTCTTCTTCCACATGGAAGACATCGGCGGCCCCGACCTGGAAGAGGACCAGGAGGTCGAGTTCGACATCGAACAGGCCGACAAAGGTCCCCGCGCGACGAACCTGACCCGACAGTAAGTCGGCTCGGCTTCCGAGACGCGCTTGTAACTATCGGGGTTCGGTGCGGTCGGACCCTTGAACTCACGATTCTGAGCGGACGCGCCGGCCACTCGGGCGGCACGTCCCGTTCTCCAACTTCTCCGAGCGCCAGCCATCCGCAATCACCTTAGGCGCCGACGCTGAAGGACACCTATGCAGCCACGAGCGATTTCTGACCTGTCGACTGCCGAGCGGCGCGCGCTGTTCGAGCGGGACGCCGGCGTCGCGGACGCCCGGGAGGACGTCCGGGAGATTCTCCCGCGGGTTCGCGACGAGGGCGACGTGGCGCTCCGGGAGTTCTCCGAGGAGTTCGACGACGTCGCCGTCGGAAACATCGACGTGACCCCCGACGCCGAGCGTGCCGTCGACGCCGTCGACGACGGGACCCTCGACGCTATCCACACGGCCATCGAGAACGTCCGGGCGTTCCACGAGGACCAGCGTCCGTCGGACTGGCGTGAACCGTTCGACGGCCGCGAACTCGGCCGGCGGTTCCGCCCGCTCGAACGCGTCGGCGTCTACGTCCCGGGCGGCGCCGCAGCCTACCCCTCCAGCGCAATCATGGGCGTCGTCCCCGCCACGGTGGCCGGCGTGGACCACGTCGCCGTCGCCACACCCCCGGCGGAGGAGATGAACCCCGTCACCCTCGCAGCCATCCACGAGGCCGGCGCGGACGCGGTCTACGCCGTCGGCGGTGCGCAGGCAATCGGCGCGCTGGCCTACGGCACCGAAACCGTCGATGCCGTCCAGAAGGTGGTTGGGCCGGGCAACCCCTGGGTCACGGCAGCGAAAGCGGAAGTCCGCGGGGCGGTCGAGATCGACTTCCTCGCTGGCCCGAGTGAGGTGCTGGTCGTCGCCGACGAGACCGCGGACCCCACGTTCGTCGCCAGCGACCTGCTCGCGCAGGCGGAACACGACCCGGAATCGAGCGTCGTCGCGGTCACCGACGACCCCGCCCTGGCCGAGCGCATTCTCGACGCAGTCGACGACCAGGCGAGCGAGCGCGAGCGCGAGGAGACCATCCGGGCCGCGCTCGACAACGACGCCTCGGGCGTGTTCACCGCGCGCTCGATGCCCGAAGCGGTGCTGTTCGCCGAGGAGTACGCCGCCGAGCACCTCTCGATCCAGGCCGAGAACGACGAGGCACTCCTCGACCGCATCTCCAACGCCGGCAGCGTCTTCCTCGGCCCGTACGCCCCCGTCGCGGCCGGCGATTACGCCACTGGCACCAACCACGTGCTGCCGACCGGGGGCGGGGCCAAGCGCTTCGGCGGGCTCTCGGTCGACCACTTCCTGCGCTCCACGACGGTCCAGCGCCTGGACCGCGATGCGCTTGCGGCCCTCGGGGACACCGTCACCACGCTTGCGGAGGCAGAGGGGCTGGAAGCTCACGCCGAGAGTGTCCGCGTGCGACTCGATGATGATTCCGAAAGCCGTGCCGACGACGACGCAGACGCTTCCGGGAACGGGGCCGGCCACGACGCGGACGCCGGGGAGTGAGTTACTCAGACAGGGTGCGAGCGGCGCCAAGGTTATGCCTGCTCAGACAGTATTTGTAGCCATGAGCGCGACCACTGCGGACGCCGACCCAGCAATCGAGGTGACCGAGGACGCCGCGGGCGAGGCCATCTCACTGCTCGAACGCGAGGGGATGGACCCGAACGAGGCGGGGCTTCGGCTCTACGTCCAGCAGGGGGGCTGTGCCGGCCTCTCCTACGGGATGCGCTTCGAGAACGAGCCCGAGGACGACGACGCGGTCGTCCAGTTCCACGACCTGCGGGTGTTCGTCGACCCCGCCTCCCAGGAGTACGTCGGTGGCTCCGTCCTCGACTACGAGGCGGGACTCCAGGCCGCGGGGTTCCACGTCGACAACCCGAACGTCGTCAGCGAATGTGGCTGCGGCGAGTCGTTCCGGACCTGATTCAGGCGGCGCTCTTCGATGGTTTTCCCCTCCGTTTCGGTCTGAGACGCTGGTAGCGGCCGGTTTACCGTCCGCTCGCGCTGGTTGCTCGCGTTGTCCGAGTGACTGTCACAGCAGGCTCGCGGGTCGCGATGCTCCCCGCTCGCCTTTCGAGGTCGGTTTACCGCTCGCTCCCTGCGGTCGCTCGCGTTGTCCCGACCTCGGTCTTCGACAACCTTACCCCCGAAACAACCTGACCAAACGCCATGCAGGAGGAGACCCGCGTCGAGTGGCGCGACTGGGGTCCCGAGGCGTTCGCCGAGGCTCGCGACCGGGACGTCCCCGTGCTGCTCTCGCTGGCGACGACGTGGTGCGTGGACTGCCACGAGATGGACGCCACGACCTACGCCGACCCCGGCATCGCGGCCAACCTGAACGACCGCTACGTGCCCATCCGGGTCGACGCCGACCGCCGGCCGCGGGTTCGCGAGCGATACGCCGCCGGCGGCTTCCCCTCGACGGTGTTCCTGACCCCGGCGGGGACGCTCATCTCCGGCGCCACTGCGCTGGCACCGGACGGGATGCGCCAGGTCCTCGACCGCGTCGCCGAAACCTACGCAGAGAACGGCGACGACGCTGGGCGGGTGCCACGCGCGCTCGCGGGTGACCTCCCACCAGCCGGCGATGTCGACGCGGCTATCGAGGAGCATCTGGCTGGCCAACTCGACGTGAAGTACGACGAGCGGTTCGCCGGCTGGGGCGAACAGGCGAAGTTCCCGCTCGCACGAACCGTCGAGTTCGCGCTCAAGCGGGAGCGCGACCAGGCCCTCCGAACCCTCGACGCGGTCCGGGACCATCTTCATGACGACGTGACCGGCGGCTTCTTCCGCTACGCCGGCCGACGGGACTGGGGCGACGTGCACCATCCGAAACTGCTCGACACCAACGCAACACTGCTCCGGGCGTTCGCTCACGCGTACCTCCACACGGGCGAGGATGCGTACCGCGACCCGGCGGCCGCGACAGTCGAGTTCCTCACCGACGAACTCTGGTCCGGCGTCGCCTTTGGCGGCAGCCAGGGACCCGGTGACGGGACTGAGTACTGGCGCATGGACGCCGCAAGCCGGGCCGACGCTCGCCAGCCACGGACGGACCTCTCGGCGTACGCCGGCGACAACGCGCTCGCGGCCGACGCGCTGCTGACGTTCTACAGCTACACCGACGACGTGCGCGCCCGCAACTACGGTGAACGGGCGCTCGATTATCTCGAGAACGAGCTGACCGACGTCAACGACGGGTCGGTGGTCCACTTCCGCGACCGGGGTGACGTTGGCCCCAGAGACACGCTCGACGACATCGCGGCCATCGTCTCGGCGTTCACCCGTGCAGCACAGACGCTGGGTCGGGGCATCGACACCGCCCGGGCCGTCGCGGACCACGCCGTCGAGACGCTTCACGAGAACGGCTCGTTCCTCGACGGGCCGCCCGAGGCTCTGGCGATGCTCGACCGCCCGCTGCGGCCGCTGGACGGGAACGCGGCGATGGCGAACGCGCTGGTCGACCTCGCGTTGCTGACGGGGGCGGAACGGTACCGCGACGTTGCCCACGACACTGTCGGCGCGTTCGCCGGGGCCGCCCACCGCGTCGGTGTCCAGGTCGCCGAGTACGGTACGGCCGCGAGTCGCGTCGTGCGGGACCCGCTTGTCATCCACGTTGCCACGGAGCCGGGAAGCGACCTGCACCGCGCCGCCCTCCGGGTTGCCGACCACGAGAAGGTGGTTGTCCCGGACGCCGACGAACGGGTCGCGCCGGCACTCGACCGCAGCACCGCTCGCGTCGTCGGTGTCGATTCGCCGGCAGCTGACCCTGACGAACTGCTGGACCGCGTGGCGGAGCAGTAGCGCGCGATAGCCGGCTGAAAACTTTCACCAACGGCCTTCACGGGTAAACGCCCGGAGAGTTTTTCACTGCGGCCAGCAATCGACGGCCATGGCGAGTTTACGCGACCTCGGCCTCTCGGAGTACGAAGCACGTGCGTACCGGGCGCTGCTCGCGGCGTCGCCGAGCACGGCGAAGGAGCTCTCCCGCGCCAGCGACGTCCCGATGGGGCGGGTGTACGACGTGCTGAAGGACCTGGAGCAACGGGGGCTGGCACGGAGTCAGGCCGCCAGCCGGCCCAAGAAATACGTGGCCGTCGAACCCGAGGCCGCGCTCGACCGACTCCTCGATGCGAAACGCGAGGAACTCCAGGAGCAGGAAGCCCAGTACCAGGCGACAGTCGACGAGTTAGAGACGGACCTCGACGCGTCGACCACCGCCGAAGAGGGGTTCTGGACCGCGGCCGTCGGCGCCGAGGAGACCGTCGACCTCCTCATCGAACGGCTGGACGCCGCCACGGAGCGGGTCGTGACCGTCGCGGGCGGCCCGTCCCACCAGTTCGACGTCGGCGAGCACGGCGGCGCGGTGGCCGCCGCCTGCCAGCGCGCGGTCGAACGCGGTGCGTCGGTGTCGGTCCTGCTCGGGCCGGAACTCATCCGCAGCCTCCCGCGGGAGGTCACCGAACGCTACGAAACGGAGTTAGTCGACCACCCCGACTTCGAGGTTCGGACAACCGAGCGGGTCAGCGGCTCGTTCCACCTCATCGACGGCATGGAGGTGTGTATCGAGGTGCCGAACCCGCTCGAGCCCCGCGAGCCGTTCGCCATGATTGACCTCAAGGATCGGGAGTTCGCCGCCGACGTGCGGGAGATGTTCCTGCCACGCTGGGAGGCGGCCGAGGGAATCGTCCTGGAGGAGTAGGCCGAATCACCGCGTTTGCAGCACCGCGTTCCCGACCACGTGACCGTGTGGACTGGGCTACTGTTCGCCGTTGACTTCCGCTCGAAGCCGGGCCATCGGCACCTCGCGCTCGGCCTGTGCGTCGTGCTGGTGGATTGACTCGTCGTTCTCCTGTTTCATGTAGACCACCGCCTCGTCGTCGAGGTCTGGGTAGGCCTCCACCACGCCGTGGGCCATCGACCGCACACAGTCCTCGACGAACTTGGCATTCGCGTGGGCGGCGTAGGTCATGTGGTCCTCGTCGGGCCGCTTGGCCATGTTGTAGATGCGGGCACTCATCGAGTCCCGCGCCAGTTCGACCAGTTCCATCAGGTCGACCTCCGGTTCCCCGTCCTGTGTAACGGTGAGTGTCGCGTGGCCCCGCTGGGAATGCCCGGGCTGCGGGACCTCCTCCAGAAACGCTGCGGCGGTTTCCTCGTCGACGCCGAGCTCGTCGAGCGTCTCACGCGCACGCGCCGCAGACATCCCCTGTGAGCAGGGACAGACCGTCATTCCCGTCGCCCGACAACCGATCTCCTCCGTGACACCGTCGTCGGTCGCCGTCGCCGAGGCGAGGATGTCGATGGTGCCCTGTGTCGGCAGGTCGGTGGCCGGCGTCTCCTCCTTGATGACCCACTCTGCCTCCATCTGGACCTCTGCGGTGGTGGTGTACTCGTGCTTGGCCAGCAGGCGCTCGGCGGCGTCGCCACAGAGCGCTTCGAGCCGGTCGGTTTCGCCCTCGACGGCCGACTCCAGTACCTCCTCGATCACCTTCATGTTGCGACTCATGTCGATCCCTTTCCGCTCGCTCGGGAGGTCCACGAAGACGGAGAACTCCGCCATGAGCACGTACGGGCGGTCCCCCTCACGGTGCAGTTCGACGAGTTTCTCGACGCCGGTGACCCCGACCTGACTCAGGCCGACTGCCACGTCCGGCTCGTCGGCCTGCACGTCCGGAAGTTGATTACTCATTACGCACGTATGAGACCTGCGGGGCGTTGAGTGTGTTGAAAGCGGCCCGTACCCAGACGCCGCGGTCTACCGTCAACCGTCGAACACTACGTGTAGGTCCTCAGACATCAAACACGACGTACACCTCCCAACCACTGCTGGTCTCCGCGACCGTCATCTCTGAGTACGTGACCGCCTTCACATCCCGGGCAGCGACAGCGGCGAGTGGGACCGCGCGATACGCCGCCTCGACCTGCCACCTCCCCGCGTCTTCGCTGACTGCTGCCTCGTTGTCGACCGGCAGGACCCGCTGAACGTCGCGTTCGTAAATGAGCTGGTCGAGATAATCGAACAGGGCCGCCTCTCGCCCCTCGGCGGTGACGGCGAATCCTCGACGCTCACCGGCGCTCGGGTCCTCCGCCCCTGGCCACGAGTCACACATCGCCGCGGCGAGGCCGTTCGCCACCGCGGCGAAGGCGTCGCCGAGCCGCTCCCCTGTGGCTTCGACCGCCACGTCGGCGGTGTGCTTCCGGAGGTCGAAGGAGCCGGCCATCACTCCCGACTGCCTCGCTCGTCGGGTGACTCTTCGGCGGGTCGAGTTTCCGTTTCCTCGCGGTCCTCCGCTTCGCGATCGGCGAGTTCGGCCGGCCGGACCTCGGTGGATTCGCTCTCCTCGGCGTCCCGGCCAGCGACCGCTGCTGGTCGCGAACCCGTCGTCTCGCTCTCTTCGTCGTCGCGGCCGGCGAGCTCCGCCGGCGTTCTCTCGGTCGAGTCACGCTCCTCGGCCGCTCGGTCGGCGAGTTCGGCCGGCCGGGTGTCCGTGGGCTCTGCCGCCCGCTCGTAGCGCCCGGCTTCCTCCGCTGGCGTGACGTGCGCGTCGTCGCTGTCGACACCGTGGATTCGTTCGGCAGTGATGTCCTCGTCGACACCCTCGACGTCTTCGGGGTGTTCCCGTCGAGCGATGTCGTCCGGAGTCGTCGCCCTGGCCGGCTCGACGGACATGTCGTACACGTCGGAGCGGTCGGTGTCCACCGCCTCGAAGCGACGGACGTTCGGCGACACCTTCGTCGGGTCGAGCTGCTGGTCGGCGTGCTCGATACTCGTGAGTCCCCGCAGGTCCCCCTCCCCCAGCCCGGCCTGGGCCGCCCCGCCTCCGGCGACGGCGACACCGCTGGTGACTATTGCGCGAATCCCCTCCTCGACGGAGAGGTCAACGTCCATCACCTTGCTGGCGGGCATGTGGACCAGGTGGCCGCCCATCACCGGGTTGGGCGCCAGGGGGAGAAACAGCGTCAGCATCTCCGAATGGCCGGCCGGCTCCGCGAGCTCCGGGGGCGTTTCGGTTGTGACGAAGCCGAGTGTGTAGGCACCCTGGTGGGGAAACTCCACCAGCTTCACGTCACGGAAGTTCTGGGTGTCGGATTCGAGTACCACGTCGCTCATCTGCCGGAACGACTCGTAGACGCCCCCGATCGCCGGAATCTGGGTGATGAAGTAGTCGAAATAGTCGACCGCGCGCTCGCCGAGATGTGTGGCGTTGGTGAACAGGCCGATGACGAGGATGGTCCACAGCAGGATGAGCGGCGTCAGGATCTGGACGGCGAGCTCGCCGAGAGGGATGTCGCCGTACACCGGGAGCGTGACCTGGTCGCCGGCGGCGATGAGCGCCGTCGAGAACAGCGAGAGATACGTATGCAGGTACTGGAACGCGATTGCCAGGACGATGGCCGTGATGAGCAGCGGGACGATTACCGCGAGTCCGGTGACGAACGCCTCGCGAAGATGCGACCGGGCAGATTTCCGGACACGCTGGTCCATCCGCAGGTCAGACTCGTCCATCACTCCCTGCAACGACGGGAGCAGGACTAAACTCTTCGGCCAAGACCGCGTGGCCGCCCACCAGAGTTACCCGGACGGGGCTCCCCTGTGGCCCCATGGCACCAGTTGACGGTCTGATCGTCGGCATCGTCAGTCTCCTGATCGGCGCGCTGGCCATCCACCTCGCGGCCTCGGTCGTGGTCTCGGGCGACCAGGACTACATGAACGCCGTCATCGCCGCGGCAGTGGGCGCGCTGGTGTACGCCGTCTTCGGGGTCATCGGCGGCATCCCTGTGCTCGGACCGGCGCTATTGCTCCTGCTCTGGATCGGCGTCATCAACTGGCGCTATCCGGGCGGCTGGGTTCAGGCAGCGATCATCGGCGCCGGCGCCTGGCTCGCCGCCATCGTCATCCTGTGGGTGCTCTCGACGGTCGGGACGTTCGATATCTCCGCGATGGGCATTCCCTCCGTCTGAGGTCCGGACCCAGCGGCTGCGTGCTGACCGGAGACGGTCAGCGAACGACTGGAAACGGTCAGCGGAGTCCGGGAGACGGTCAGCGGACGACCGTCACGGGAACCGGCGACTCGCGAACCACCTTTTCGGCGACACTCCCGAGCAACATGCGCGAGACCCCCGTGCGGCCGTGGCTCCCGATGACGATGTGGTCGAACGGCTCCTCGACGTCGTCGACCTCGGCGGCGGAAACGTCGACGATGGTCTGGGGCGGTTTGCCGACGGCGACGTGGGTCCGGAGTTCGCAGTCGTACTCCACGTCCGCCGCCTCGAACAACTCGTCCGCCTCGGCCTGTGCCTGCTCGAACCACTCCTCGCCTCCGCTGGGGATACCGACGCTGGTGCTGTAGCCCGCGGCGATTGGGTTGATGACGTTGAGGAGCGTGATCTCCTTGTCAGCCCACTCCCCGATGGTGAACGCGAGCGCCGCCTCGGCCTGTGGCGTGCCGTCGTACGCGACGAGTATCCGTTCGGGCATGTGGCCATCTTCAGCGGGAGGGGTGAAAAACGGGATGGGCAGTTCGCGGACTCCGCGTCGAGGGACGAGCAACGCCGTTAGGAGCGCGCAGTCGCCGGTACCGCGTCATGCGACCCAGTCACCCAGCACCAGACAACATGCGGTGTGACGCAGTCACCCAGTCTCAATCACCGTGCCGAGTCACACACTTACTCAACCCGATCAGCTCCACCGGCTCCGAATTGTCGGGCGAGTACACCACCATCTGGCCCTGCTCCATATACGGCACCTTCTCGGCCAGGGTCGTCGGGATGTTCACCGAGGATATCGCGTCCTCGTCGCCGAGGTTCAGCACCACCCTGGTGTTGACCTGCTTGAACACCGGGTCCGCGACGTCCTGCGGATCCTGCGTGATGAGGAACAGGCCCAGGCGCTCCTTCCGGCCCTGTTTGGCGGCCTCCGTGAACGTGTCCACCACCTTCCGGGCCTGGACCGTGTCCGCATCCGAGAGGAAGTTGTGGGCCTCGTCCATCCCCAGCACCAGCGGCGTCTCCTTGATGCGCTGGCTCGACGGCGAGTTCGAGAGCTTGTCGTCGACGAGCAGCGAGGACAGCGCCAGCACGAACATCTCCTTGGCCCGCGAGGTGGAGAGGTGGTACGTCGGCACGACGGTCAGGCCTCCCGGTCGCACGAGTTCGTGGTCCAACTCCGTGATGGGCCGGGCGTCCTGGTCGAAGATGCCGGAGGGAATCCCCCGAACACGCCGCTTGACCGCGTCGAAGGTCGCCTCGTGGACGCGCCCTGACTCGTCGAGTTCCTCCTGCAGTCCCGGGTCGTCGAGATAGGTCAGGAACTCCCGGTACGTGCCCGAGGAGCCGTAGTCGCTGAAGAACCGGCGGAGGAGCACGTGCAGCGCCGTGAACTGATTGTCGTTCAGGCCACCGCCTGCGAGCAGCCACGGCATGTCGTACTCGTCGACGATGGAGAAGGGGATGCTGAACCGGACCTGCTCGGCGCGGTGGCTCTCGCCGCCGTAGCTAACGCCGTCCTCGACGGGCACCAGCGCGATGGTGTCGTCGTGGCCGCCGTAGCTGATTCCCTCCCGGTTGAGCCGCCGGGCGACTGCGTCGTCCAGTTCGGGATTGTCGTCGTGCATCTGGGCGTACTCGTCCTGGGGGTCGAACTGCACAACAGCGGGCGAGACTTCTCGACCGTCGTCCATCGGGTAGCTCCGGTCCTCATCCAGATACTGCCGGAGCACGTTCTTCGTGGCGTGGGTCTTCCCCGACCCGGTGCCGCCGGCGACGAGGGTGTGTCGGAACACCAGCGGGTCGCCGTCGCCGTACGCGTCCTTCACCCGGTAGTCGATGGTCGAGGGGCTTGCCCCGGTGCGGACCTTCTCGCCCCCGACCGAGAGGTGGCCGATGAAGACACCGTCGCCCGGAATCTTCAGGCCGGTCTTGATCTTCGCCTCGTCGGTGGCCTCGCGTACGAGCGCGCCCGGTTTTGGCACACGGTCGGTCATCCGGCGTTTGAGTTCGCCGTCGTCCTCGTAGATGACGGCCACGGGGTCGAGGTTGGCAACGAACTTGTAGTCCCTTTCCTCGAACCCGTCGCGGCGCATCTGGCGGCGGGCGTGAATCTCCGTGGCGTCGTCGGATTGGAACTCCTGTGCGTACTCCAGTGCGGTGATGCGACAGAACAGCGATTCGCCGTCGGGGTACGGAACCAGCAGGTAGCTCCCGAGCCGAACGGCCTCCCGGTTCCCGGTGGTCACGAACGCCCGCAGCGCCGTCTCGTCACCGTCCTCGGCGACCCGGAGGCCGAGCGAGACCGAGATGGTCCCCAGCCCGCTGTCGGCGCCGGCTGGCTCGGCCTGGTAGCGGTCGAACTGCTCGGCAGCGGCGTCCTCAGCGCCGGCTTCGGCCGCCGGTTGCTCGCCGTCCGCGACAGCAGCGGCGTCGTCCTCCTCGTCGCCGGAGAACTCGTCGAAATCCCCGAGGTCAGTCATGTTCCGTCTCACGGCGGCTCAGGGGATACACCTTTCCCTGCCGATTCAACCGACGCGCCCGACGTGGCGACCAAAGCCGGTGTGTTCCACAAAGCCGGTGTGGTCCCGCAGCGAACACCACCGCTAAGGCGCTCGCTCGCCAACCGCTGCACATGCTTCAGGTCCAGGGGAGTGGGGGCGGCACCACCCTCACCGGCACAATCTTCGAGCGGGGGGAGAACCCGCCGTCGTTCAAGGGGGCGCCCGACGAGGCCGCCGCCTACGTCTGGGTCTGTGACGCCTTCTACGAGGTCGAGAGCGGGGGCACGTCGCTGGAAATCGACGGCACCGAAATCCGGGTTGCCTTCGAGTCGCCGATGCCCCGCGGATTCGACACCAGGGAACAGGCCATCGAGGCGGCCAAGGAACACGTCCGCACCCAGTTCGCCCGCATCGATGTTGACGACGTGACGCTCGAGGTGGAGCGGGAGGAGCCAGCCTGAGACGGCCGGACTGCGGGCAGTTGTCCCGCAACCGTCGGCGGCCGGGACGCCCGGCTATTCGGAATTCCAGCCAGTCAGGCACCGTCCTCCGGCGGGACCGCGTGGTGTGGGGTCCTACCGGGACGGCGGCCCGGATGGATTGCCCCAGATTGCCCGGCTTCAGTCCTCCTGGTCCCAGCGCAGGCGGTCGTAGGTCATCCGGGCCTCGGTGCCGAACGACTCCTCGAACTTGCGGCGGATGGAGGTTTTCTCCTGGCTGGTGATTTTGGCGAGTTCGTCGGCCTTCTCGATGGCCTCGGGCGGCCCGCGCTGGGCCGCCACCTCGCTCAGAAGCTGGGTCGTCAGCGCCTCGCGGGTCTTCGGGTCGCTGGTGACGGCCCGCGGCGCCTCGATTTTGTAGGCCACGTCGGTGCGCGGGTCGTAGAGGTAGCAGAACGTCACTTCGTAGGCCGCGGGGGCGAGCCGGCGCTCGATGCCCATCGCGTCGCCGCCGGCGGACATCGGCTCGTCGGACGAGCCACGAGAGACGAACCACGAGGTGAACGTCAGGTCGTCGTCATCGCGTGCGGCGCCTGGTGCTGGTGTCCCCTCGCCAGCGTCGCTGGCGGTCACCGCTCCGTCGTCCCGGCGCTCCAGCAAGCGGGTGAACAGCGCGGCGTCGTTGGCCCACGGCACCGCGGTCTTCTCCGCGAGCGTCCGGACCAGGAACCGGGATGTCGGGTTCTTCACGAAGCCGGCGATGGGAACCCCCCGCTCGACGAACGTCTCCACCAGCCGGACGTAGTTCTCGATGACGGCCTGTGGTTTGGCCTCCCGGGCGGCCTCCGCGAGCACCGTCTCGCGGGACTCCCAGTTGAACAGTCGCTTGGGGTAGAGCGGGCCGTCGAGCAGCAGCAGGTCCTCGACCTGGTCGGCGTGTTCCAGCGCGTGAGAGGACTCCGCGAGATAGAGGGCGAGTTCGTGGGTCACCTCGTCGGCGAACCGACCGACTTCGGGGACGTGGAGGATCCGACGGCGGCTGTAGCCGTCGTCGTACGTTCGCCAGTCCTGGGTGTAGTTCCGGGTGGCGTCGTTGGCGTGGACCGTGGCGACCAGCGAGCGCGAGCGGTGGAGGTCGAGATCCGTGGGCGCCCCGGCCATGGCAGCCTGGGCCACGTCGAGCAACAGGCCGTTCTTGAACCCGGTCGGGTTGAGCGTGCCGGCGTCGAGGCCGTGGGTCGTGTCGAACGGCCGGTCTGCGAGCGCGACATCGTCGATGGCCGCGGCTCGCAGCGTCTGCTCGTCGATGGGTTCGACCACGGCGCGTCCCTCGTCGTAGAGTGGGTCGAGCATCTCCCACGCGCGGCGGGCGTAGTCGTCGTGGTCGCTGTCGTCGACGGTGCCCGCGATGGAGGCGGCGATTCGGGCGACGTTGTCGACGTGAATCGGGTCGAGGGTCACGCTCTCGGGGAGGGAGCCCCGGCCTAAAACCCTCACGTCGTCACTCGCGATACGGAACGGTACGTCTCCCGTACGCACTCGCACCACCGACACATCTCCCGACGGCACTCGCACCATCGAGAGCTCTCCCGGCGCCACTCGCAACACCGAAGTGACCCCCGTTCCAACACCGGCTTATGTCAGAAGGCTCCGGTTCGGGCGGCGGTCTCGCCCAGCTGCTCGGGGACATCCCGACGCTCGTCGAAAAGTTCGCGACGGTTGCGACACAGGACCCGCTTGCGGCCGTCTCGCTCGGGATGGGGGCGCTGCTGGTCGTCGTCGCCAGCGGCGTCCTCGGCTACCTCACACTGGGTGCCGTGCTCGACCTGCTCGGCGCGTCGCCGGACCCACGGTAATCGCGCTTCGTTCGTCCAGCCTCAGTCGCTGTTCTTCGCCTCAGCCCGCGACAGCGCCTCGCCGGCCAACCCGACCGCAGACGCCAGGTCCGGCCCCAGCGGCGAGCCACACACGACGCCGTCGGCGTGCTTCAGCACCGCCGCGAGCCGCTCGGCAACCTCCTCGACCGACCCCGCCGCCGAGAACGCGTCGATCATCTCCGGGGTGACGAGACCGAACGCCTCGCTGAACGCGCCCTCGCTGAGCCGCTCGCCCACCTGGGCGGCGCGTTCGGCGTCGATGCCGTGTCGGTCCAGTACCGGTTCGGGCGCGCCGGCGGTGATGAACGCGACTGGCGGCCGTGCGGCCTCGCGGGCGGCCCCTCGTTCGCCGGCCACGCTCACGCTCGCGTACGCGAGGAACTGGAACACCCCGCGGTGGTCGGGGCGCTGGTCCAGCCCCTCCGCCACGCGGTCGGCCGCCCACGCGAGGTCCGCCGGGTGGGAGCCGTTGAACAGCAGCCCGTCGGCGTGTTTGGCCGCCATCCGGCACATGTGTGGCCCCTCGCCGCCGACGAACACCGGGATATCGCTCGGCGGTTCGTAGTTCAGCCCGGCGTCGTCGGCCACGAATGCGCCCTCGTGGTCGACGCGCCCGCCTTTCCAGAGCCGTTGGGCGGTTTTGAACGTCTCCAGCACCGGACGGAGCCCGCGCTCGTCCGCGTCGACGCCGAGGTTCGAAAGCGTCGAGGGGTCGCCCGGGCCGATACCGAACACCGCGCGGCCGCCCGAAAGTTCGTCCAGCGTCGCCACCCGCGACGCCAGCGCGACGGGGTGGGTCTGGTGAGGGTTAGCGACACCGGGTCCCAGCTGCACGGCGTCGGTCCGCTCGGCGATCACCGCCAGCGCCTGGAACGGGTCGCGGTTGTTGTAGTGCGCGGAGGTGAACACCGTGTCGAAGCCCTCGTCCTCGGCGATTTCCGCGAGGTCGGCGAGCCGGCTCACCGGGTGTTCGGGCGTGAGTTCGATGCCGTGCAGTCCGTTCGTGGTTGTGTCGGTCATGATCAGCCCTCGTACTCCCAGCCGCGCAGGGCCTGCCGAACGAAATCCCCGCGCACGTCCCGGAACAGGTTCTCGCTGCCGTCGTGGTCGCCGAAGGTCCAGCCCCTGACGACGACCACCGGCTCGCCGCCATCGCCCTCGCCCGAGACCAGGTTCGCCGCGCCGGCGAGTTCGTCGATGACGCTCTGGACCGTCACTTCCAGTTCGTGGCCGTCGCGGTCAGTCTCACCGCGCCAGTCACGCGAGGCCGGCATCCCGGCCCAACCGATGGCGACGCCGCGCTGGCCGTGACGGAACGGCCGGCCCGAGGTGTCCGTGACGACGACCGGCGGCGATTCGGGGAGGTTCTCGTGGATGCGCTCTGCGGACCGGGACGGTCGTTTCGGCAGCAGTAGCAGGTCGTGATCCGGGACGTTCGAGCGGTCGATGCCGGCGTTGACGCCGACGTGGCCGAACCGCGTCTCGGTGAGGATGAACGGCTCCTCCATCACGACGTCCGTGCTCTCCTCCAGCACGGCCTGAGCGAACCGCGGGTCCTTCTCGTCGCCGGAGATGTCCGACAGATTGCGGGCGATTTCTTTAGCGCGCGGGCCAGCCGGGAACGCCTCGAGGTCGGCGGTCCGGCCCTCCGCCTTCGAGACGACGGTCGAGGCGACACAGACCACGTCGTCCGGCCGCAGGTCGACCCGCTCGGCCACCATCGCCGCGAGATCGTCGCCCTCGCGGATCTCCGGCAGGTCCGGCACGGCGAACAGTTCCATGGACGGACGTTGGCACCGGCGGGCAAAAAGACGTGGAATGCGGACGCTCCTGTGGCCCCGGCTGCGACAATCGGTCATCGAGGCGTCTGCACACCGACACGGCTGCGGGAACGCCGGGAAAGTTGCCCGTGAGTTCTGCGGGAACGCCTGCCAGATTGCCTGATGTGGGAACCCGTCTCTCAGGCGAACGACTCAAGCGGCCCGCCCGCCAATCATCTGTGGGCGGCAGTGACGACGGTTACCCCCACCGAGCCCCGTGTGACGATGGGTTTTCCCGAGCCGCCCGTTCTTCCCGGCCAGCGGCGGCGCCGGGTTAGCCTACTCACGCTCAGCGCTCGCCGGGTTCGCAGACTTCCGAGCAGCGCTCGCCAGTTTCGAGCCCGTCGGGCGTCTCGTCAGGAAGCAACACGACGTTGCCCGGCCCCGACGGGATGCGGAGAACCGCGCGCTCTTCCTCCAGGCCCGTCAGCAGGCGGCTCACCGTGGCCGGCGACCAGGGGACGATTCCGACGAGCTCCTCCTGGGAGAGGCGGCCACCCTGCTCCCGGACGAGCTGAACCAGGCACTCCGCGGGGGTGACGCCGAGTTCGGTCTCGACCGTCGTCGGCTCGACCGCGCCGAGCGTCTCCAGCGCGTCCGTCATCGAGGAGCCGGGCAGTTCGGGTTCGGCGTCGTCGGCCGATTCTCCCTCGTTACGAGCCATCTTCGCCAGTAATTGACCTACTGGACCCGTAAGAAAGCGGCGGTCGGCGTCGTGCTACGCGCGGACCCGCTCTGGCAGGCCGAGCACGTCGACCGCAGCCGCCCCGACGGCCGCCTGGTCGCTCTCTGGGCCGTAGACGCCGAGCCGCCAGCCGCTCCGCTGGGCGTTCCGGATAGCGCCGACGAGTCCCGACGCCTCTTCGAGTCGCTGGACCACGTCGCCGACGACGACGCGGGCGTTGGACTCCTTCATCGACGGTCGCCGCGGGACGTCGACGACCACCGCCGTCTCGTCGACCCCGGCCCGGGCGGCGATGTCGCGTTCGGCGGCGCGTTCGTCCTCGTGGCTCAGCTCGATCAGGTGGGCAGGCGTATCCGAGAGCTCCGCCCAGACGGCCCGCTTGAGCAGGTTCCGGCGCTCGATTCGTTCCCCCAGTTCGGGGACGTGCTCTCGCAGCGCGACCAGCAGGTCGTGGTCGGCCATCCGGGCGAACCGCTCGACGTCGACGTCGTTTTCGCGGGCCAGCAATCGCTCGGCGCCCCGTTCGAGCATCGACCCGGCGATGCGGGAGACGTGGTGGCGGTAGACGATGCCGTTCATCAGTCCGCGCGCGAGCAGCAGCGACTCCGCGGTGTGGACGTTCCCCTTCGCGAGCACGAGTTCGCCGTCGCGGTAGCGCAGCGAGCGCACCAGTCGCCCGTGGTCGATGGAGCCGTACGGCACGCCGGTGTGGTGGGCGTCGCGCACCAGGTAGTCCATCCGGTCCACGTCGAGTTCGCCGGAGATTAGCTGGCCGAGTTCGCCCTCGCCGCGCACGAGGTCCGCCACCCGGGCGGGGGAGAGGTCGTGGTCCCGCAGCGTCGCTGCCGCCGCTGTCCCGTCGAGGACATCGCTGATCTCGTCGTGGTGGCGGCCGCTGTGACGCATGATGACCTCCTCGGTCTGGTGGCCGTAGGGACCGTGACCGACGTCGTGGAGCAGTGCCGCCGCGCGGAGGTGGGCGGCGCGCTCACCCTCGATTCGCAGATGCTGCAGCGCCTGGGTGGCGAGGTGATAGACGCCAAGCGAGTGCTCGAACCGCGTGTGGGAGGCGGAGGGGTAGACCAGCCGCACCGTCGAGAGCTGCTTGATGTGGCGGAGCCGTTGCACCGTCGGCGTGTCGAGCAGGTCCGTGGCGACGGGCGAGAGGGTGACCCAGTCGTGGACGGAGTCCTTGATGGCGTTCATGCTCCCCCGTGTTCGGCCAAGCACCAAAACCGCCCCGGTGCAGCCCGCTCTCGAAGGGGACAGCTTCAACTCCGGCCACGCGGAAACGCCACGTATGGTCACGTTCCTCGCCGGCGGCACCGGAACCCCCAAACTGCTCTCATCGGGGGAGCACGGCGCCGCCGACGGTCGAACGGTGTCCGACGGCGCCCCCGTCTTCGCCCGCGACGCCGTCACCGTCGTCGGCAACACCGGCGACGACGTCGAACTCGGCGGCCTGCTGGTCTGTCCGGACCTCGATACGGTGCTGTTCGACGGCGCCGGCATGCTCGACCGCGAGACGTGGTGGGGAATCGAAGACGACACGCACGAGACCGACGACGAACTGTTCGCCATCGCCGACGCCGCCGGCCTCGACGAGGGGCCGCGCTATCTCCCCGCGGCGCCCCAGACCGCCGGCCGAGACATCGCTCGCTGGCGGCGCTTTTCGGGGATTGCGGAGTTCATGACCATCGGTGACCGCGACCGCGCTGTCCACATCACGCGGACCTCGCTCATTGACGAGGGCCACAGCCTCACGGAAGTCACGCGCACGCTCGCGGACGCGTTCGACCTCCAAATTGACCTGCTGCCGATGAGCGACGACCCGGTGGCGACCATCATCCACACGCCCGACGGCCCGATGCATTTCCAGGAGTACTGGGTCGCCGAGCGTGCGGCCCCCCGCGTAGAGGACGTGGAGTTCCGCGGCGCCACGCGGGCCGAACCGACGCCGGAGACGCTCGATGCGCTCGCCGAGCCCGTCGTGATCGGACCATCCAATCCTGTAACCTCTATCGGCCCGATACGCGCGCTCCCGGGCGTCGACCGCGCGCTCCACCGTACGCCGGTCGTCGCCGTCTCGCCGTTCGTCGGCGAGCAGGCGTTCTCCGGCCCTGCCCCGGAGCTGATGGCGGGCATCAAGGCCGAGCCATCGACGGCGGGGGTGGCGGCGCTCTATCCCTTTGTCGACGCGTTCGTGCTCGACGCCGAGGACGCGACGGAACTGGACCGACCAGTCGTCCGCACCGATACGGCCATCGACGGCCCGGCTGACGCCGAGCGGGTCACTCGGGCCTGTGCGCTCGCCCTCGCTGCAATCGGCGAGGATGACACCACTGCCGGGACCCACGGCCGCGGAATCATCGAGGACCTCGCGGGGGTCGACGACCCGGCCGTGCTCGACGGCGACGATATCGACACGAGCCAGCTCCCGCCGATGCCGGAGAATGGTGACCATGCCGAACAGCCGTCCGAGGTGGTCTGAGTGTTCGAGCCCCGTCTCGCGCTGGCGTCGCTCTCCGGCGACGCGGACGCCGCGTGGGCAGAATTCGGCGCCGAGTGGGCCGGCGCGGCGTTCCTCGGCGGCGTCTGCCTGGACGACCCCACCCGCGCGGCGGCCCGCGAGATGGTCGCGGACCGCGATAGGACGGAGTTCCTCCCACCGGACCCAATCGCGTTCATCGACGAGCAGCTCTCGGCGCTCTCAGGCGTGGCCATTCGCCCCGGTATCAACGTCCGGGCCACGACGGCCGAGCCGGTTCGGGCAGCCGCAGCCGTCGCCGCCGACCACGACGCGATACTGGAACTCAACGCCCATTGTCGGCAGGAGGAGCTCTGCATGGCGGGCTGTGGTGAGACGCTGCTCAGGAATCCTTCCCGGCTCGCGGAACTTGTCGCCGCGGCGAACGAGACGGGCGCGGAGGTGAGTGTGAAGGTCCGGACCGAACTCGCCGGCGTGGACCTCGGTTCGGTCGCTCAGCGCGTCGAGGCCGCCGGGGCCGACGCGATTCACGTCGACGCGATGGACAGCGAAGCCGCCGTCGCGGACGTCGCCCGCGAAACGGCGCTGTTCGTCATCGCGAACAACGGCGTCCGTGACCGCGACACAGTCCGGGAGTATCTGGCGTACGGCGCCGACGCGGTCAGCGTCGGCCGCCCCAGCGACGACCCAGCGGTACTTTCGCGAGTCAACGCGGCGGTGACTGAGTGGTTCGACGACGCGGAGGGGGTAGCGGACCCTGCCGAGGTGACCGAGCCGTGAGTCGTGAGAGCCCCCGGTCGCCGGCGGAGAACGCGGAACTCGCGCTGCTGCTGGATGTCGCGAGCACGCCGAAACCGGGCAACGTCGACCGGCGCCGGGACCTCGATGACCTGCGATTCGAGCAGTTTCTCGCCGGCAGCGTGGGCAGTGCCCGGGGGCTCCGGATGGCCGCCGCCGGCGCCTCGCTCGGGGACGCCTTCGAGCGCGCCGTCGCGGGGATGGGCCACCAGTCCGGCGGCAACACGCAGTTCGGCTGCCTGCTTCTGCTCACGCCCCTGGTTGCCACGGCCGCACAGGACGACCTCACGCCAGAGGCGGTCGAGCGCCGCTGCCGCGCGACGACGGTGGCCGACGCCGTGGCGTTCTACCGCGCGTTCGAGCACGTCGATGTGGCTGTCGGCGACCCACCGGAGGGGGCCGACGAACTGGACGTCCGACGTGGTCGTGATGCGGAGCCTGCGCTCAGGGCCCGGGACATGGCGCTCTGGGACGTGATGGAACTCTCGGCCAACCCGCCCGAGGGCGTGCCGGACACGAACGGACTGGAGTGGGTCGAGGGGTTCCCCCGAACGTTCGCCGCCGCCGCCGAGATACTGGCCGACGACGGCCCCGTGACGGGGCGGGGCGCCCGCGCGTTCCTCGG
>CAYXXM010000008.1:0-21016 GCA_964469085.1 uncultured Haloferacaceae archaeon | reverse complement strand
TCCTCGCCCACGGCGTCGAACTCGACCGGAAGCACCTCGCCGACCACCTCGTGGCCAGCGATAGTCTCGCCGTCGAGTTCGCGCGCCACCTGCGCACTGGGATTCGACTCGTGGTCGCCGAAGGGTTCGTACCCCGAACAGAGAAGCGTCATACACCGACTGGGGGACGGATGACTTTTGCCGTTCGGAAACCGGTAAGCGACGACCGGGCCAGCGGCAATTTGGCGGTCTTGCTGCCCAACGAGAGCCGTCTCGGGATGCGAGAGTCCGGCCGCCGTCGGGGGTGTTTCAGATTTTTTGAATTACCTTCTTCCCTCTGCTCTGAGTTCTACCGGATGGCGTGGACCGGTGATGATCGGCCTACTCGGGGGAGTGGCCACGACTGGGGAGTCGGACGGTTCACGCCAGCTACCGTCCCGTTCCTCGCAGTTGTGACCGCAGGTACCGCTCTGTTCCTCGCAGGTGAGGTTTCGTCCCTCGCAGCTGGCAGCGGCAGTAGTCAGTCCGCCTCGGAGAGCACCGCGGGCTGTTTCAGCGGTTCCGGGTCGCCGTCGAGGGTGAACACGACAACCAACACCGTCAGTGCGACCACGCCAACGCAAGCGAGATACTCCCCGCCGACCCCGATAGCGGAGGCCAGCGGGAGCGCGACCAGCGGCCCCAGCGTCGAGCCGAGGTCGCCGAACACGTTGTAGACGCCGCCGAGTTTGCCCACGTCGCCGCCGGGAGCAATATCGCCGAGATAGGCCATCAGCGGCGGGCCCGTTCCGCCGACGCCGACGCCGATGATGGCGACGCCCACGACGGTGCCGAGCACGGTCGGGAGGAGCGCCAGGATGGCGAAGCCGAGGCCGAACAACCCCAGTGAGGGAATCACCGTGTAGGTTCGAGAGGGGAGCGTGTCCGAGAGTCGCCCGACGCCGAGGTTCGTCACCGACATCGCGAGCACGGAGACGGCCATCACGACGCCGCTCACGCCGGTTTCCGCAAGGGCGCCGAACTCGATGCCGTTGGCCTGCGTGTAGAGCACCACCGTCGAGAGCAGGACGCCCGCGTAGAGAAAGCGCACCGAGAAGTTGGCGAAGCCGATGCCCAGCACCCGGATATCCGCGCGAACCACCCGCGGGAGGTCGCGGAGTCTGGTGGTCGTCGTCATCTCGCTGTCGACGTTCGGCAGCACCAGAAAGGCGACGACGGCAGCGAACAGCCCCGCGACGCCGGCGACGAGAAACGCCGTCGCGTAGCCGTGCGTGTCCGTCAGCAGGCCGCCGACGACCAGTCCGGTGGGGAACCCGAGGCTCTGGCCGCCGCGCATGTAGCCGACCCACTTCCCTCGATTCTGGGCCGTCGTGACGTGGGTGACGGTCGTGAAAGCGCCGACGAAGACGAAGGCCGAACCGAGCCCCCAGCAGGCACGGGAGACGAAAAACAGCGTGGCGCTGGAGAGGGGAATCGGCCCCGGGTCGAGCGCCAGGATGTACCCGAACGGAACCATCCCCTGCACGACGAACCCGACGAGCATCGGGCGACGCGTGCCCAGTTTGTCGAGCACGCTGCCCGCCGGCGTGTTGAGCAGCAGGCGGGTGAAGCGGTTGACCGAGAGGATGAGCCCCACGATGAACGGGGCGATTCCCAGCACCTCGCCGAGCGTGGGCAGCGTCGGGAACGCGACGCCGCCGCCGACGCCGCCGAAGAACACCCCGGCGACCACGGCGCCGACGACGACGGGGACGCTCGGCTCCTCGTCGTCGATGGCGGGCCGTGCGAGCGTCGGCAGTTTCACGGTTGGATGTGGATATCAGTGGTCAAACGGCCTCCGGTCCCGGGAGCAGCCCCGGTGGTCGCGGCTGTCGGCCGGAGCTACTTACCAGGCGTACTCCTCGCGGGGGTCGACCGCGTCGCTCTCCCGGTCGAAGACGTGCTCGCCGTCGACGAACACGTGCTGTGTCCGGGTGTCGACCCGCCAGAACTCGCCGTTCCAGACAGCGATGTCGGCGTCGGTTCCCGGCGCGAGCGTGCCGACGCGGTCCTCGATGCCCAGAATCTCGGCGGCGTTGGTGGTGACGGCATCCAGCGCCACGTCGGCCGGGAGCCCCTCCCGGACCGCGAGGCCGACACAGACGTCGAGATGCTGCTGTGGCAGGACCGGGGCGTCGGTCTGGATGGCGACTTTCACGCCCGCGTCGTGGAGGATGCCCGGCGTCTCGAAGGTGATGTTCCGGAGTTCGTACTTGCTGGCCGAGGAGATAGAGGGGCCCACAACGGCGGGCACGTCACGCGACACGAACTCGTCGGCCATGACGTGGCCCTCGGTGGCGTGTTCGATCGAGAGGTCGTCGATGCCGAACTCCTCGGCGATGCGGAACACGGTCCGGATGTCGTCGGCGCGGTGCGCGTGGACCCGGAGCGGCAGATCGCCCGTGAGCACGCGCGAGAGGTTCTCCATCCCGAGGTCACGCTCGAACTGGTCATCCTCCGCATCGGCGTCGTGTTTCTGTTCGAGGTAGTCCTCGGCCTCCATCAGCGTCTCCCGGAGCGTGGCGGCGACGCCCGGGCGGGTCGAGGGCTGGCGGTCCTTGTGCTCGCCGTGGAACCGCTTGGGGTTCTCCCCCATCGCGGCCTTCATCCCGTCCTCTCGGATGAGCATCTGGTCGGCAACGTCGCCGTGGGTCTTCACCGAGATGATGACGCCGCCGATGACGTTGCCCGACCCCATCCGCGCGGAGACGCTGGTGACGCCGTTCTGGAAGGCGTGTTTGAGTTCCTCGTCGCGGGGGTGGAAGCCGTCAAGCGCGTTCACGTGAGGGGTGGTCGCGGCGGTCCCCTCGTTGACGTCGCCGTCCTCGGGTTCGGCCCACTCGGCCATCCCGGCGTGGGAGTGGGCGTCGATGAGCCCCGGCGTGACGTGGGCGCCGTCGACGTCGATTTCCTCGGCGCCAGCGGGCGCGTTCACGTCGCCGACCGCCGCGATTGCTCCATCCTCGATGAGCACGTCGCCCTCGACGGTTCCCTGCTCGGTCTGTGTGTGGACAGTCCCGTTACGGATAACTCGCATATCTGTTCGTCGGGAACGGGCGCGGAAAGCATTTCGGTTCGAAGCAGCATTCCCGGGGCGAACTGGCACGTCACGGGACTCGATAGCTGCCACACCGCCCCGAGATTCGGGGGCCCTCACGTGCTACGGGCTCAGCGCTCGGTGCAGGGAAAAATCGGAGACAGCCAGGCCGCCGCAGCCGGGGGCCGTTCAGAACGACTCGTCGATGCCGAGTGCGTCCATCTGCTCCTTGTAGCGGTTGCGGATGGTGACAACGGTCACGTCCGCGATGTCCGCGATTTCCCGCTGCGTGCGGTGCTCCCCACAGACCAGTGAGGCGAGGTAGACGGCGGCGGCGGCAAAGCCCGTCGGCGACTTGCCGGCGTGCAGTCCGTTCTCAGTCGTCTCGTTGACGAATTCGGCCGCCTTGCGCTCGCTCCTGTCGCTCAGGTCGAGTTCGCTGGCGAATCGGGGGATATACTGCCCCGGATCGACCGGTTTCAGCGAGAGCGAGAGCTCGTCGCTGATGTAGCGGTAGCACCGACAGATCTCCCGCCGCGTGACCCGGGAGACCTTGGTCAGGTCGTCGAGCGAGCGCGGGATTCCCTCCTGCCGGCAGCCGGCGAGCAGGGAGCCGGTCGCCATTCCCTCGATGGACCGGCCGCGGATCAGGTCCTTCTCCAGGGCCTGTCGGTAGATGACGCAGGCGACCTCCCTGACGGACTTGGGAACGCCTGCCGCGCTGGCCATTCGGTCGACCTCGGCGAGCGCCTGCCTGAGGTTCCGTTCGCCGGACTCCTGGGTTCGGATGCGCTCCTGCCAGGTCCGGAGTCGCTGCATCCGGGACCGTTTCTCGGCGGACAGCTGGCGGCCCGAGGCGTCGGTGTCACGCCAGTCGATGTCGGTCGTCAGTCCCTTGTCGTGTCGGGACTGGGTCATCGGCGAGCCGACGCGGGACTTGCTCTGTCGCTCGGCGTGGTTGAACGCCCGCCACTCTGGACCCTGGTCGATCGTCTCTTCCTCGACGATGATCCCCGTCTCCTCGTGGACGAGCTCCCCGTTGTCGGTGCGGATGAGCTCGACATCGTCGATGTTCTCGACGTCGAGTGCCTCCGTTTCGGAATCGCTCGACGTGCGGTTGCGGTGCTCCTGTCGACTGCGAGCGCGAGATTTGGACTGTGTCACTGGCCTATGGTCTGGAGGGGATCACGATGTGCGTTGAATCAGTACCCGACGAACCGACCGCTGGTCCATCCGGTTTATCGAGACCTCCGTGCCAGTGTCGGACGGCCCCACTAGCTCCGTCCGAACGCGTTTGGTTGCATTCCGGCATGACGAATAAAACATCTCCCCATTACCCCATAAGGACTATCCCAAACTATAGAGGGTGGACCGGGGTGTGAAAATTACCGTCCGCCGGTCGCGGCCCGTCGTCGCTTCGGGCGGAACGGTATGCGAATCGCTACCAGTGACGGGGTAGAACTAAGTGCCACCGGTCCATCGCCGTTGACAGGTCGAACAATGCGCCTCTCGACAGCCACCAAAGGATTCACCCTCAGTAATCGAGGGGGAGTCTGCACGACCGGTGCGGGCCGGTCCGGCTACGTCGGGATGCGTATTGTACGCCCGCAGGTTCGGTCCGGCCCGTTCGCAGCGTGAATGCGGATTCACGGCGGCTGGGTCGGTGCGAACCTGCACTTTCCTGAGCCGTCTATCACGCGCGGGCCAACTCTCACGGGAGCTGGTCCCCCAGCACGTTCGACTCGTGGTGGGAGTCTGCGATGAGCACCAAAACCTCCGATGGGTCGGCGGTACGGCCCCGTCCCGTCGGACTCGACTGTACAGTTAGCGTCCCACGCAACGCCGGCGGCGACCTCGAAAACGGCGTCCGCGACCGGCTGACGGGCGTCGACGGCGTCGTCGACGTCGCCGATGTCGAACTGCAGGGCGTCACGCCCGGGTTGAACGACCTCACCGCGTCGGTGAGGGTCGAACTCCGGGTCAAAGGCGTCGACGGATTGGCCTCGCGGCTGGAAGATCGGTTCGGTGTCCAGGAAGTGACGGTGTTGCAAAGAACGGGGCCGCCATAGCCAGCCACGGCACACGACCGCGAGCGACCTCCGTGTCGCGAGTATGGAGACTCCGCCGTGGCTGTGCCATAGCCAGCCACGGCACGTGACCTACCGCGACCTCCGTGTCGCGGTTACGGAAACTACGCCGTGGCTGTGCCAGAGCCAACTACGGCACGTGACCTACCGCGACCTCCGTGTCGCGGTTACGGAAACTACGCCGTGGCTGTGCCATAACTACGCCGCGGCGCACGACCCGCGGCAGCCTCGTGCTGCCGCCACGGAGACTATGCCGCGGCGTTGTCGAACTCAACCACGGCACGTAACCTTCCGCCACTTCTTCGACCCAACAGTACGGACGACCTCCCGTAGCGACGCTCCCCTCATCGGCGAGCCACCCGTCCGCCGCCGACGAACCGACCCGCACGCTGGAAAGGCAAGGCAGATGCCGCTGGACCGGCTGGACAGGGTATGAGCGTACTCGACGACGCCCGGGCGATTGCGAGCGACGGCGTCTGTGACGCCTGCCTCGGCCGGGTGTTCGCCGACCGAAGCCACGGCCTCACGAACCGCGAGCGGGGGCGCTCGCTCCGCATCACCATCGGACTGGCCGAGGACGAGGAGCCGGCGTTCGCCGACCCGGGAGACTGCTGGGTCTGTGAAGGGTACTGCGGCGCCTTCGAGGCGTGGGCCAACCGCGCCGCCGCGGCGGTCGACGGGACCGAGTTCGAAACCTACCAGGTCGGGACCCGCGCGCCGGCCCTCATCGAGGAGAACGAGCGGATGCTCCGGGAAGAGGCCGGCCTCCCCGAGGAAGCGGGCGAGCTGTTCAAGAGCGAGTTCAACCGAGAGGTCGGCAAGCGCGTCGGCGCGCTGACCGGCGCCGAGGTGGATTTCGGCCGGCCCGACGTGCAGTTCCTGCTGGACCTCGACGAGGACGAGGTGGAGGCCGGGCTCAACTCCGCGTTCGTCTACGGCCGCTACCGGAAGCTGGAGCGGGGCATTCCACAGACGGAATGGCCCTGTTCGGACTGCGACGGCAGCGGCCGGCAGGGGAGAGAGCCCTGTCCCGAGTGTGACGGCACGGGCTATCGCTACCCCGAGAGCGTCGAGCAGTTGACCGCGCCCGTCGTCGAGGACGTGATGGACGGCGTCGAATCGGTGTTCCACGGCGCCGGCCGCGAGGACGTCGACGCCCGGATGCTCGGCACCGGTCGCCCGTTCGTCATCGAGGTGGAGGAACCGCGGCGCCGCGATATCGACGTCGACCGCCTGGAGGGAGACATCAACGCCTTCGCCGACGGGAAGGTGGAGGTCGAGGGGCTCCGCCGTGCCGAGCATGACATGGTCGAGCGGGTGAAGCGTCACGACGCCTCCAAGACGTACAACGCGCAGGTCGCGTTCGCCGACGACGTGACCGTCGACGAACTCCACGACGCCCTCGCGGAACTCGACGGGGCGACCATCGAGCAGGAGACGCCCAACCGCGTCGACCACCGGCGCGCGAGCAAGACGCGCACGCGTGAGGTGTACGAGGTGGACGGGGAACTGCTGGATTCCCGTGCCGCCAGCATCGACGTCCACGGCGCCGGCGGCCTCTACATCAAGGAGTTGATTTCGAGTGACGAGGGGCGGACCACCCCTTCACTCGCCGGTTTGCTCGGCGTCGACGCCGCGGTGACGGCGCTGGACGTGATCCGCGTCGACGGCGAGGACGAGCCGTTCGAGAACGAGGAGTTCTTTCGGGAGTGAGTATTCTTCTTGAGAAGTTCCGTTTTCCCGGCAGCTGCTTCTTCTCAGGTGGATTTCAGCAAGACTTCCAGCAGCAGCGCGAACATCTCCGCGGGTCGTGCCTGACCAGTTGTGACCGCGAACAGCGACCGCACTGCTACCGCGACCGCGGCGGGGGTGACGCGAAGCGCTCGCGAGGGGGTGTCCCGAGCGAGCCGGTTGGGGAGGAACCGAGGGAGGGAAACACGAACGGAGTGAGCGGAAAACTACCTCGGAAAGCGAGCACGGCGGAACCGAAGGTTCCGCTTGCAGCCGGGCGTAGCCCGGCGACGGCGAAGCCGCGAGCACTTGAGGCCGCTGAGCGGTAGGCGGTGCGGTCAAATTGGTCAGGCTTCGAGATGCTGGTTGCTGTTGCTGAGAGTCTGTTCGCTGTCGTCGCTAAACTACCGAAGCAACCACAACGGACTTCCCCGTACACCCGTCACACCAACCAATGCGAATCGGCGCCGATGAGGCCGGAAAGGGACCCGCCCTTGGTCCGATGGTCGCCAGCGCGGTCCGGGCTCCGCCAGCGGCTCTACCCGACGGACTGGCTGACTCCAAGCAACTCTCCCCGGAGCGCCGCGAGGCATTGGCGGCCGACCTCCGCGACAACCCGGACATCGCCGTCGCCGTCGCCATCATCCCGCCCGAGCGCATCGACGCCCCCGACACCGACATGAACGGCCTCGGCGTCGCCGCGCAGGCTGAAGCCGTCTCGGGAGTCATCGAGACGGGCGACGAGCTGGTCGCCGACGCTGCCGACACCGATGCCGAACGGTTCGGCAAGCGGCTAGCGGAGGCGGTGGCTGCCGGGGAGAACGCTGTCGACGTCATCGCGGAACACGGCGCTGACGATTCCCACCCCGTCGTCTCCGCGGCGAGCGTCGTCGCCAAGGTCGAGCGGGACGACCGCATGGCGACTATCGACGCCCGCTATGACCACGACGTCGGAAGCGGCTACCCTTCGGACCCCGCCACGCGGGCGTTTCTGGAGCGCCACGTCGCCGACCACGGAACGCTCCCGGCCTGTGCGCGAACGACGTGGGCGACCTGCGAGGACGTGCTGGCTGCTGTCGGCCAGTCCGGGCTCAGCGAGTTCTAACGCCTACACGTCGAACACGAGGTCGAGGCGGTCCCTGTCGACTTCTCGCGTCCGTTCGGGGGCAGCCATCACCTCCTCGGCCGGCCAGAACCGGACCGCGCTCGCCTCGTCGCCCGCGTCCAGTTCCCCGCAGGTGTCTTCGTACGCCAGCAGGTACGTCATCATGTTGTAGTGCAGCCCCCGATACTCGCTGTGGCGAACCGTCACCAGCGTGAGGTCGGCCGCCTCCGCCTGGAGACCGGTCTCCTCTTCGAGTTCCCGGACCGCTGCAGCGGCCGGGTCCTCGTCGTACTCCGGGTGACCGCCAGGGGTGGACCACTGCCCCGGCGTCGCCCAGTCGCTGTCCCTGTCTGCCTGCTTCACCAGTAGCACCGCGTCGTCGTCGCGGACGAAGGAGTCCACCGCCGGCACTGCGTTGCGGAAGAAGACGCGCTCACAGTATGGGCAGTAATCCCGCATCCGCCCGTGGACTGCTCGCTCGACCAACTCTTTCCCACACTGGTGACAAAACAGCGGTTCGACGACGACCATACGCGGGCCTTGGACTGCAGAACTGTAGAGTTTCCTACGTCTCGAACGACCGTGAGGGTCAGCCGAACCGGTCCAGCCCCTCACCACGCTCGAACGCCAGCAGTCGTTTCTTCGCGTCGACGCCGCCCGCGCTGGAGAACCCGCCGTAGCCGTCGGCCCCGACGATGCGGTGACACGGCACAACAATCGGGAGCGGGTTCGCGCCGCAGGCCTGCCCCACGGCGACGGCGCCCGAATCAATCTCCGCTGCCAGTTCGCCGTAGCGCCGCGTCTCTCCGTACGGAATCGCCTCCATCGCGCGCATCACCTCGCCGAGATGGCTGTCGGGGAAAGCGATACGCAGGTCGAATCGCTCGCGCTCGCCCGCGGCGTACTCGTCGAGCTGGTGCCGGAGTTCGGCGTCGCTCTCCGCGAGGAGGCTGGTGTCGATGTCGAAGCGGTCGCCGCGGACACGGACCTGCATCTACCGGGTCACATAGCGGGAGAGAGAAAAACGCCGGGTCCTCAGTGCTCGCCCGTCAGCAGCGCACGGAGGATGTCCCCGTAGGCCGGCCGGGTGATGAGCACGCCGACGATGACGCCGAGGATGGTGAAGATGGCAAAGCCCTTCAGGTCGCCCAGCGAGAGCACCGCCAGCGGCGAGAGGGCGATGATGGTGGTCGCGGCGGCGGCGCCGATGACCCAGAACGCCTTCCGGAACCGGCTCTGGAACACCCGCCGGGAGTTGACCTCGCCCTGGCTCATCACCTCGTCGGCGATGATGATGAGGTCGTCCACCCCGGTCCCGATGGCGGCGATGAAGCCGGCGATGACCGAGAGGTCGAGTGGGTAGCCGATGGCCGCCGCGAGGCCGAGCAGGATGACCACCTCGCTCATCGCGGTGACGATCATCGGCCCCGCGACTTCGACGCGACCGTACCGGGCGAAGACCACGCCACTGACGGCGAGCACGGCGGCGATGCCGGCCAGCAGCGAGTCGGTCTTGAACCCTTCAGACTGGGACGGCGAGACGTACATCAGCGAGCCGTCACCGCCCTGTCCCACGTCGAGTTTGGCTGGGAGCGCACCGGCGCGCAGGTTGACCGCAACCTGCTGTGCCTCCGTGAAGTTCCGCGTCGTGAGCACGAAGCTGGGGTCTTTCGCCCATTCGCCCGCGCGCATCGAGTCGGCGAGACTGTCGCGAACGCCGAAGGAGTTGACGACCTCGCCGTCCTGCACGACGAGGATGCACGGCTCTGTGCTGTTCGGTTGCTCCTCGTAGCGACAGCGCGTGCCGCCGTCCTGAGCGAGACCGGTGTCACGGAACCCCTGTTGGACATCTTGGGCCCGGTCGTCGCGCACGACGACCGGAACCTGGGGCTGGCCGCCCTGCTGGGGCTGTGTGGCAGCGCCCACGCGTTGCATGTCCTCGGAGGTCATGATGGTGGTCCGGACGTACGTGCCGTTCTGGTTCGGGTGGTACGCCTGGACGAGCACCTGCCCCCGGGAGTCGACCAGGTCACGAACTGTACTCTGGTTCTCGTTGGGCACCTCGATGAGGATGAAATGCTGGTCGGTGGCGGTGGTCACCGACTGGACGGTCCCGCCGGAGAGCCCCGCCTCGTTGATCTTCTGGCGAAGCACGTTGACGGCGCTCTGGCGCGTCACCGCGGAGACGCCCGCCTCGGCGTCGTTGGCGCTGTAGCCGGCCGCCTGGATGGCGGCGTCCAATTCGTCGGTCGTCACGTTGTCGGTGGTGACCTCGACGACGGTCGTTCGCTGTGTCACTTCACCGTAATCACCGGGGAAGCGGACGGTGACGTCAGCCTGTTCCACGCCGTCGAGTTCCCCGGCGATATCTGCTCTGACCGTTGAGCTGTTGGTTCCCTGTGGGACCTCCACGCCGTCGGCGTTGACGCCGACCAGCGGCGCCCGGATGCGGGTCCCCCCGGAGAGTTCCAGCCCGTACTGCAGGTTCGTCATCCCGGACTCGGTGGCCTGTCCGCCGCCGGCCCCGCCGTCCGCGGCGAGCGTCGGCGAGAACAGCACGAACGTGCTCGCGAGCACGACGACGGTCAGCAGGACGACCCGCCAGTTCTCCGTGATGTCCTCGACGCCGACCATCAGCGGCCCACCCCCTCATACTTCCACCAGCGAAGCAGCGACATGTTGAGCATGTAGGTGTTCATCAGGTCAGTCGCCAGCCCGAACACCAGGATGAGGCCGATGGAGGAGAGCAGGCCGATGCCGAACAGCGACGCGACGACGGTCATCACAATCATCGCCGACAGCGAGGTCAGCGTCATCGTGATACCGGTCTCCATCGCGCGATAGGCCGATTCGTAGAACGCACCCGAGCGACGGATGATGTGGTTGTTCAGCAGAATGTCCGAGTCCACCGAGTACCCGATGAGCATCAGCAGGGCGGCGACGGAGCCGAGCGTGAGTTCGATGCCCAGCACGTTCATCAGCGCCACCGGGACGACGATGTCCGAGAACGCCGAGACCACGACGGCGATGCTGGGGACGAACGAGCGGAACATCCCGAACACGAGCACGCTCATCCCGGCGAAGGCGACGATGACGCCGCCGATGGCCTGGATCTGGGCGCTCTGTCCGAAGCTCGCGGAGGTCGCGTCGACGGAGAGCACCTCGAAGCCGGCGTCGACGGCTTCCTGTTCCAGGCGGGTTGCCGGCACGTCACTTTCGAACGTGACGATGTAGCTGTTGTCGGAGGGGACCGACCGGATACTTGCCGGCTCCTCGTCGAACGCGGTTTCGAGTGTCTGTCGTGGGTTCTCCATCCCCCCATCGGCGACGACGCGCATCTCCGTGCCGCCGGTGAAGGCGATGCCCGGGTCGACCGGTGCGCCTGTCACTACCCAGAAGCCACCGATGATGAGGAGGGCCACGAGGAGGACACCGAGCGGGAGGGCAACGAGCTGGCGGTTCGTGTACTCCGAGTAGTCCACTTCCGGGAGCCCGAAGGGGAGGTCAACGGCGGGCACTCACCTCACCCCCGTACCGACGTACTGCTTCATGGCCGCGAACTCCACGCCGCCGGTGAATAAGCCTTCTTGTACGGTCGTGGGGATTCGGCGTCAGCGGGGTGCTCTGCCGGTCCTGAACTCGCAGGACTGTCCGAAAGCCCGCGGGGTCACCGAATCAGGCTATCGGCGGGTCCTGGTCAGCAGCGCCGTCGCCAGCAGCGCGACGAGCGCGACGACCACGCCGAACCCGGGGCCCTCCGTCGAAGTCATCGACTCCTCGGAGGTCGTCATTGCCTCGGACGATTCGGTTGCGGTGGCCGTGGGTGAGGGAGTCGCCGTCGGTGTTTCTGTCGGCGTGTTCTGCACGTCCACCGAGGCCTTCGTCACCACGGCGCCGCCGGCCGCGACGTACGGCCCGTCAGCCGAGCCTTCCGAACTCACGAAGTCGTATGCCTCGTTCCCGTTGGTGTCTCGATGAGCCATCGGGATGACGGCCTGGTCGGATTCGAGCGGCTCGTCGAGCGTGATCTTCACGTTCTCGTGGGTCCCCGGCGGAAGGTATTCGGAGGTCCCGCGAACGCTGTCGAACACCGCACCGTCGGCGACACTCGCGTCGTGAATCGTGACGAAACCGCCGTCCTGTAGCGTGACGGAGTCGAGGACGACGGTCGATCCATCCATCGACTGCTGGTCACTGGCGCTCACGTGAGCCGTAACGAGCGCCTTCGCGGGCGAGACGACTGCGCCGCCATTTGCGGTGTACGGGCCGTCGGCGTCGGGGAACTCGTAGGCCTCGTTCCCGTTCGTGTCCTTGTGCGCCATCGCCACCAGTAGCGTACTCTCGTTGACCGGACGGTCGAAGGTGATGACCACGTTCTCGTGCTGGCCGGCCTCGAGGTACTCTGAGGAACCGACGACGCTTCCAGCGACGTTCCCACCGAAGAGGCTCGCGTCGTGGACGGCGACGAACCCGCCTTCGGCCAGATCCACGCTGTCGATGACGACCTGGGTTCCGTCAGACTGCTGGGTCGACATCGAGACGTCCGCGCTCACGATTACGTCTCCGGCGTCGGTGACCGCGCTCCCCGCAGCGGTGTAGGGTCCGTCGGCGTCAGGGAACTCGTAGTTCTGATTTCCGTTCGTGTCCTTGTGTGCCATTGCGGTGAGGGTCATACCCGACTCGATCGCCTCGTCGAACGTGATCTCGACGTTCCGGTGGTAGCCGGCCGCGAGATGCTCCGAGGCGCCGACGACGCTCTCGACTGCCTTCCCGTCGGCCAGCTTCTCGTCGTGCATCGCGACGAAGCCGCCCTCCGGCAGGAACACCTCACTCACGGTGACGGTGGTGCCACCGCTTGCCTGTGCGTCGAAGGTCACGCTCGCCTCGCTGGGTGTCGACAGCGATGCCGTATCGAGCACGGCTTTCTCGTCGGCGTTCAGGAACGGTCCGTCTGCGTCCGGGAACTCGTAGTTGTCGTTCCCGTTGGTTTCGACGTGGACCATCGCCGCCACGGTTTCGGCGGTGACGTTGTCGTCGAGTTCGATGCGGACGTTGGTGTGGACGCCGGCAGAGAGCTTCTCCGAGTTGCCGACGACACTCCCGACGGCGTCGCCCTCGGTGAGCAGCGTCTCGTTGTGGATTGCAACGTAGCCGGGCTGTGAGAGCTCAACCCGGTCGACGACGACGCTCGTGCCGCTGGTGGGTTGGTCGCTCATCGTCACCGACGCGGAGACGGTGACAGGTGCGGCGGCGATGACGGCACCGCCATCGGCGGTATACGGACCGTCCGCCTCGGCGTTGCTCGAGACGAACTCGTAGGCCCGGTTGTCGTTGGTGTCTTTGTGGGCCATCGCCACGTAGTCCCCGCTCTCGGAGAGCGGTTCGCTGAGGCGGATGGTGACGTTCTCGTGCGTGCCGGCTTCGAGGTACGTCGAGGTGCCGACGACGCTCCCGAGCGCGTCGTCGGAGACGGTGCTGTCGTGGATGGTGACGAAGCCGCCGTCCGGCAGTGTGACTTCGTCCACGGTGATAGTGCTCCCGCCGGAGGTTTGGCTGGTGAACGTTACTGAGGCCTGCTCGGCCGCCGCGGGCGCGGCACCGCTGCTCCCGACGGCGCCCCCGACCGCGACGGTCGAGAGCACGAGGATGATCGACAGTGATACTGCCAGTGGTCTGTGTACCATATCCCCGAAGAGACACCACCCCTAAAAGACAATTTTCCGAACTCAGTTTGGCTCTCTCCCAAATCCCTCCGAAATTCCGGGCCAGGAGTCGACGTGGCGCGTATCGAACACGGGCCGGTGTACTTACAAACGGCCGAGCCAAGGAATCAATCCATGGAGGGCGTGCTCTGGTACGTGCTTACCGGAGCCCGCGGCGGGGAGAACCGCGCCCGCATCCTGCGTGCCGTCGAGGAACGCCCGCGCAACGCGAACAAGCTGGCGAACGCACTCGACCTGGACTACACGACCATCAGACACCACCTCGACGTGCTCCTGGATAACGACATCGTCGAGAAGCAGGGGGCGGACTACGGCGCGGTCTACCTCCCGACGGAACGGACCCGGCGCCACTGGGAGATCGTCGAGCGTATCATCACGGAGGTGGAGTGACCATGGCGCACCCCGAATGTGGGGAGAACCCGGACGGATTTTGGAAAGAGTATAAACCGGCAACCGACGACTTTGGGAACACATGAGCCTCCCGGTCACCCTGCTTCGGGTCTTCACGTCGCTCAACGTCGTGCTCCTCGCCGGCCTGAGCTTCGTCTGGATCGGGAACCACCGGAAGTTCCGCTCGAAGCATACGCTGGGGCTTGCACTGTTTGCGACGTTCCTCCTCCTCGAGAATCTGATGACCGTGTACGTCTTCGTCGTCGACCCGCGCCTGAGCGTCTGGATAACCGAGATCTCGCCGCTCGCACAACGAACGATGGCTGGGCTGAAGTTCTTCGAGTTCGTCGGGCTGGCGATTCTCACCTACGCGACGTGGGACTGACTCCGGGTACGTATCCCACGGCTTATCAGTGAGTCCCCGCAAACCGTACCATGAGCGACGAATCATCCGGACGCAAGAACCTCCGGATGCCCGACGACGACCAGCTGTTCGGCGTCGTCACGGAGCATCTCGGCGGAAACCACGTCCGCGTCCGCTGTGAGGACGGTGAGACCCGGCTTGGCCGCATCCCTGGCCGCATGAAGTACCGCACCTGGATCAACGAGGACGACATCGTCATCATCGAGCCGTGGTCCTGGCAAGACGAGAAAGGCAACATCGAGTGGCGCTACGAGGACCAGGACGCAGAACAGCTGCGACAGGAAGGACACATCGACTGATTCTCCGGCGGCCGCGGCGCGGATGTCGCTGAATCCCGGGGCCGAGTAACCTGGTCGACTACGTGTCCTCGCCGTCTCCGTCGGTCGAGTCCGACGCGGATTCACCCGCCACGGTTTGCTCCACCGTTTCGGTCACCTCTTCAGTGACCTTCTCGGCGACGTCGTCAACCTCCTCGCTCACCGTTTCGCTAACCTCCTCGGTGACCTCTTCGCTCACCTTCTCGGCGACGTCGTCGACCTCTTCGCTGACGGTTTGCTCGACTTCCTCACTCACCTGCTCGGTCACTTCTTCGGTGACCTCTTCGCTGACTGTGTCAGTGACCTCCGCGCTGACTTTCTCGGTCAGTTCCTCGCTGACGGAGTCGCTGACCTGCGCTGTTACCTGGCCGACCTGCTCGGTCACGGTTTCACTGACGGTTGCCTCGACCCGCTTGGTCATCCAGTCGGGATCGAATCGGGACATCTTCCACGCGATGTGGATGATGTACGAGAGGAGCACCCCGAGGCCGAACGCGACACCGACGCCCGTACCGACTTCGAGAATGAGCCCGATGGCGATGAAGATGGTGATGCCGTAGGCGAGGTCGGCCGCGAAGTCGACGCGTGCCGGGTTCATCACGCCGCACCTCCAGGCCCTCGACGCGGTTCGTTGGTCATACGTGAGCGACGGTGCTCCAGACGGGTATACCCATCTGTCTCCTCCGCGGAGAGCCGGCTCGAGTCGGCCCGGAGGCCGGAATCCAACGGTCGGTCCCAACCCCTTAAGACCGCCGCAGCCATCACGGTACGTATGGAAAGCCTTCTCCTCTTTGCCGGCATTCTGGTCGCGCTGTTCGTCGGATTCAACATCGGCGGGGCGACGACGGGGCCCGCCTTCGGTCCCGCGGTCGGGTCGAACGCGATCTCGAAGATCGGTGCGGCCGCGCTGATGGCCGTCTTCTTCTTCATCGGGGCGTGGACCATCGGCCGGCGCGTCGTCACGAAACTCGGCCGGGATCTCCTGAACGCACCGGGGGTGTTCACCATCGAGACGAGCATCGTCGTGCTGTTTTTCATCGGCGGCTCGCTGTTCGTCGGCAACTACGTCGGCGTCCCCGCCTCGACGTCGATGACCGCTGTCGGCTCGATAGCCGGGCTCGGCATCGCGACGGGCGAACTCAACTGGGTCGTGATGGGCGAGATCGCGGTCTGGTGGATCGTCGCCCCCATCGTGGGGTTCTGGGTCTCCGGGATGATCGGCCGCTATCTCTACCCCCGCATCAATCGGGTCATCGCCATCGACACGACGGAGGGTCCACTGGTCGAACTCGACCGCTCCGGCACGCTCCCACGGCCCATCAGCGGCCCGAACACGACGCGGCGGGAGCTCTCCGGAGGCATCGTCGTCGTCGCCATTGGCTGCCTGATGGCGTTCTCCTCGGGCACCTCGAACATCGCGAACGCCATCGCGCCGCTGGTCGGTGCTGGGGTCGACATCAACATGTTGATCCTGCTCGGCTGTGGCGCCGTCGCCATCGGCGCGTTCACCATCGCCCGCCGCACGCTGGACACGCTGGGCAACGACATCACCGACCTCCCGCTGACGGCGGCCATCATCGTCGCCGTCGTCTCCTCGACCATCGTCATCGGCCTCTCGGCCATCGGTATTCCCGCCTCGTTCGTCATCATCGCGACGACGTCCATCATCGGCCTCGGCTGGGGGCGGGCGACGCGAACCGCCACCATCTCGGACGCCGCCGCCGGCGAGGAGTCGCCGAACGTCTCGGTCGGCGCGCTGACCGCCGAGGAGCCCGGCGAGGCGGTGCCCGATATCGGCGAGGAGGAACCGGCGGACATCCCGGCCGCGTCGGACCTGTTCGACCCCGCGACGACCGGGCGGGTCATCGTGATGCAGAACGTCGTCCCGGTGCTCTCGACCGTCGGCGCCTACGTGGCCTTTTTCGTGCTGTTCCGGGTTTACTGGTGATGGTGCTGTTCCGGGTTCACTGGTGAGTTGGTTCCGGCGGTTGCGGGGTGACTGATGCGCCACCGTGGCGTCGGCGCCGACATCCGCCAGCGGTGACGGCGTCGCCAACCATCGCGATTCCGACGCAGAAGTGGACAGTCTCGCTGCTCTACAGAGTGGACCGAGGACGCTGACGGCGACGGCGTCCCGAACTACCTCGACGCTGATTCGGACGGAAGCGGCGGCTCGACGAACTGACGCGCTGCGAGCTGTCGCGTAGCCGTCTGCGGCGTCTTTTGGTCGCGGGTCCGGTGAGTGGTCCGCAGGTCGGATTACTTGACCGGCGATTCGCTGGACACGCTGCTCGATTGGGTTTGTGCCTGTCGACGTATCCGGGGCCAAATTGTCGGCGAGGAACGATAGCTCGACCTCGGCACTTATGGATTCACGACCTGAGAGCGGCTCCAACGTTTGCTCGGATTTCTCCCCGTGGAAGATTGGCCTCGGCACTCACGACTCACAATCTATTCATAGTGAATGTGTTTAGCGCGGCTATAGACACCGTTCAATCCGTAATCCGTTCACTCTCTCGTACTACTCTTCGAAGGGGTGCCAGTCACAGCAATAACCGGGGTCTTCACCGGCTCTGATTCCTTTGAACGTAACAAACACTCCGTGCTCATATCGTAGTTCTTCTTTGTAGGCCCTGAGTTTCTCACGGTCATACTCGCCTGACCGTCCCGATTTCTTTGCTTCAATCACCAGCAGGTTCTCGTATCGCTCCCCTCTGTTATGTACGATTACATCTGGATAGACTGTCTTCGCGTCAAGGTCCTCTGGGTCTACGTCATCTGAGATTTTACTCTTGAGGTGCTCCATCGAGATCGATTTGCTCACTTCATCCTCGCCCTCTCGATTATATTCTACATCAACATTCCATTCACCGACGACCTCTTCCTCAAGATAAACTGCCAATCTATGGGTGATGCTTCTCTCATTTACATCGTACTTCAGTAGGTCAGTATCGTCTTCGATGACTCTCTCAAGAGCACTAACTACCACCTGTCGCACCTCCTCTTCGTTCATAGGCGAGACGTGAGTTCGTTGACTTTGTCGAGGTCTGAGGTTGCGACCTGTGTGAAATTGAACCCCTGCTGTCCGCAGTAACCCATCTTCTCCGAGAACTCTCCGTTATCAACGAGCCGCTGAATGTCTTGGTAGTTGATTTTGGGTTCGATCTCTATCGGTGTGTCAAATTCCAATAACGCACCCTCTGTGTCTATCTGCTTGTCTTGGATAGGCAGGATGTGACTGATACAGGTCGGGTGCTTGTCCACTGAGGAAGAGCAGTATAGAAGCGCGGTGTCACCTCCGGTAGCGCTTTCCCACGCATCCCGGCGCTCGTAGCCCTCACCTGTCCAGTAGGGGTCTGCGTTGAAATATCGGTGATGCCGGAGCGGTTCATCAACGAATGTCGGTCCTTTAGCACCTCGAATGTACTCTGGGGCGGCATCCTCGCTAATTTCGCGCCCGTTCGTCTGTATGAGGAAGACGCTCATGTTGTCGGGGAAAGACGCATTGATAATAAATTCGGCCTGCTGGTACACTCCGAAGTTTGTTGCTATAACCAATTACAGAGGATGGTCTTATATGACCGGTATACGTTGCTCCAAGACATGTCGAATATTCAGTCGGTTGGTACTTTCCTCTCCCAGTACAACGACGGCACTATAACAGTCGGAAGCAAGTCTCGTCCTACCGAAAGTGATCCGCCGCCAACCAATGTGCAGGACTGGTTCGCTCAGACGATGGGGACTGGCGATCACCACGTTATTCCGCTCAGAACCTTCGAATTTCGCGTCAATGGCGAAGACCGGAAGCACGAAGATAATTCGAATGTTGTTCGGTATAGCGACATCATCGGAACAGTAGAACACGCCTGGGATGACCATATTGCAGACTATGGACTTGACGCAGTCTCGACCTATGTCCCGTTCCACGAGGATCCGGCCACCTACGGCATCTACATTCGCCAACAGGGAATCCGGTTCTTGGGACATCTGCTGTACCAATGGAGCCGAGTCCAAGGGATAGCTGACAGGCCTGATGAGTATGGGGGCCTGCTCCATCAATATGATTTTCAGTCGTCGAATCGGCTTCACTTCGAGAATACAGCGTTCGAATCGCTTGAGGAAGCGTTTGACTTGGCTCAGGAGATAATTCTTAGGTATCAATGGTTCCGACATCAAACTGAACTCTTGGCAGCCTATCTGGAGGACGCTACTGGATCGGAGTGTTATTCGTCGTACCGGAATCAAATGCCAGCTGGTGTAGCAAGTGCGGAGGCCATTCTATCGAAAGCCTATGTAGCCCGGAGTTATGCGTGCCGGTCAAAAGCGCCTGTTTCGAGGCTATACAGACCGTTATTCGAACGGATGATTAGTGAGTTTCCTTCGTCTGATCAGGTAGACTACGCCGCATTTGAGGATGGGTTTGATGAATTGTGTAGTGAGGTCGTTGCTGAACTGACGGGGCAGTCGTCGCCGGCGGCGTCGGGTCCGCCGCCGCGGGGTGGAAGTCTTGCAGAGCAGCTGCCGTTTGAGACAGATGTATGGGGGGCAGTGCCGTCTCGGCTGCCGGTGTATGTCACGCGGAATGAGTTTAGTACGGATAATGGATCGTATGGGCCGCGTGAGAAGCCGCTAGACCCTGATTGGGAGATCACGACGTCGGATACGTGGGATGATTCTTACAAACGTGCGGAGGGTTCGTTGCGGCAGCGGGCGGATAATGCAGTAGATAAGCTTGAAAAGAATGTTCGGCATGGCGGATTTGAGTGGAACCCGTGTAAGCCTGAAAATCGGTGGTATTTCCGTTTAAATCAGCAGTTCAGAGGGGTTGCTGATATCTATAATCAGGATTTCAGGGTAGTATTGGTTGATTTTGGGGAGCATTCAGTTCCCAGTGATTATGGGTGCTGGAGCTGAGTTGTGTGTGCTTGAATTCCTACTCACGGCCAAGCATACACATCTCGGCATCGGCACGCTGGAGGAGCTGTGTTGCTGGAGGAGTATCCGATTCCGAGATCAAATCATCGCGTAGCTCATCAAAAGCGCCATCTGCAACATCCTCGATATCCTCGTAAGCGGAAGCCACCTGATCAGTTTCGTAGGGACCGTTTCGATTTGTATTGAGAAAGATCCGCTTCCAACGTTCTGTGGGTGAAAGGTCATGGGTATCGGCTAATACAGCGTGGACAGGTCCGAGCGTGTCTGATCTAAAATCTGAATTCGACAACTCCTGTAAACTCCACGTAGCATTTTGAAGGGCATCTCTCACTCGATATTCGCATATCGCGGTATCTGCACTCGAAAGAGACTCCAGCCTTGATTTGAACTCGGACAATTCCTCGGTTGCTCTTCTCTGTTCTTCAAGCGGCTGCTCTGGATCAATCTGACCGTCTGGTTTGAGAGCCTCGTAGAATTGCAGGCCCAGCCAGCTTGACGAGAGACCAGTTCTGATGTCGTCGAAGCAGTACACAAACGCAGGAGGGATTTGATAGGTGGTTCCGCCCTTGATTTTCCCCTCTACCAGAATCCGTCTTCCCGAGTACGAACAACCGTCCGGAACTGTATACAGCAAGCTGGTCTGAGGAAGTACGCCGTAGACGTCGACGAATACCGTCTGTTTGAGCGCCTGATACAGGTCACTTCCGTCAAGAACGGGCGGGATAGCGTAGAATGCCTCACTAAGGTTGAATCCAGATATTAGTGTAATCCATTGCTCGATATTGGTCTCGAATCGGACCGGAATTGCTGCATTCGTCGGTTTTGGTAACTGAGTCGGATGGGTACGTGCTCGAATCTCACTTGGGCGTTTAAATTGAAACACTACCCCCAACAGTTCACGTACGTCTACATCGTAACCTAAGATGTTCTCTTTGCGGCGAGTCGGTGCAAGTGCTGTACTTGCTGGATACCGCGTCGACATCTCCCGCAACAACTGCGAAGTGACGTTAAGGACCAGTTCGTTTTCCGAAGGACCGTAGTTGTAGCCCGGCATGAGTAGTCTGTTTCTATGTTCAGTAATTCACAAAGCTACGTCGTTGATTTCTATTGAGGCGTGATTCAGCGAAGAACCTGAGGATGGAGTCGCATGAAATACCGAGGAACTGTCCCGTTTGCCCCAATTTCCTTTATCCAGATCCGGGGTGATTTGAAAGTTGATCATATTCTACCCTTCTCGTAAGTGTTCTAG